>JADHUC010000161.1 GCA_016784735.1 Pirellulaceae bacterium
AGAAGGCGTCTTCCGGGATGTTGCCCTTGTCGAGCTTGTTTTTTTCTCCATGCAGGCCGGGATAGAACTTCGCGTAGCTGAAGAGGACCTTACGGGCGTCGTGGGAAATGTCGGGCCGGAGGATGTTCCCCGGCGGAAGATCGAGAGTCAAGCAACGGAGATTCGGGTGATCGGTTCTGAAGTCTTCGAGGATATACAATCCGCCGCCTGGTCGCGACCACCAGCCATAGTACTGATCCGACATGTGAGCATAGGCCGACGGATGCCGCTTGACAAACAGCAAGTCGTCAAAGTCCAACAGCGGATTCGATAAGCTCATGTTGCGGATCGCACGGCGAACCTGAAAGTATAACTGCCGGCGATCGTGATCGGGCATGTCCGTCGGCTGCCGCAACTGCTGAGCGACTTTCTGGAGCGTCTTGACTTCTGCCCCCACGTCCACGCCCCTTTGCATGAGGTCTCCCGCCAACAACAAGCCGCGCTGGATGGCTACGGACGTTGCATAGCCTTCCACTCGTTTCGTGGTTGGCAGGATCGGGGGCCCCGAATTGTGAGCTGGCAGCGACCGCGTCGAGTACTCGCATGTACTGCTCTGTGTGGCGAGGTCGCTTTCCACGGAACGATTCGTTTCGGTGTAGAATCCCACCTCGTAGACTTCGACCTCGTCGAGATGCAGGCAAGTCTTGCCCGGCAGTTGGATCCGCACGTACCTTGCCGTGGTTCCAGCGAGATCGACGACCAGCGGCTTGCCGTCCGTGTGGCCGTAGAACACTGTTCCGTCGTGTTGATAGACTTGCTCCCACTCGTTGCCGTCGCCGGAGACCAGGATCGCGAGCCTCGAAGCCCGGCCGGCCGTGTGGTCGCATCGGTTGTAGACGTGAATCTGATCCAGCCGCATGGACCGCTTCAAATCGATTTGCCACCAGGGGTCGTCTTCCAGGGCCGTGTGGAATCCCCACTTTCCATTCATGATTCCGTCGCACCCGCCGGCGGCGTCTTCCTCTGCAGTAACGCTTCCCGTGCGAGCTACCGGAATCCCACGAACGGCGTTTTCGAGGAGCCAGTCGGCTTCGAGCTGCCCTGCAGTGAGGATTGCCGTTTGTCCCTGCGACGGAATCGAATTTGAACCAGTGGTCGCCTCTTGCGCGGCACCGGTAGACACGGCCAACCAGACGCCGAGCGTTACGAAGCAATGGATGCGACGCATTGCGCTTCCTCCTACGGAGAACCTGGAACAGGACGTGGCGTATGTGAAGCGATTCACCCGTCGTCCAACGGTTTTTCCAATCGATAGAGGCTCGTTGCCGTTCTCAGAAAGATCGCCCGGCCCGCGATGGCCGGCGAGGCCATGCACTCCTCGTTCATCTGGTTCACGCCGATGCGACGGAACGTGCGCGACGGCTCGATCATGGTGACCACACCGTCGCGGTCGACAAAGTAGATGCAGCCGTCGGCGAACACAGGTGATGCCCAGTGCTTGCCGCCAATCCTCTCGGTCCAGAAGACGTGGCCCGTCTTTGCCTCGATGCATTGAGCCACACCGTCGTCATTCACAAAAAACAACAGGTCACCAATCAGCAGTAACGATGGTGCTTTCGGGATGCTCTTTCGTAATTTCCATACCACGTTCGTTTCCGATACATCGCCGTTGCCTCCGGGGCGGATCGCCCAGAGTTCCGGGCGGACGAAATCCGTGACGACGAACAGTAACCCATGGCCAAACAGGGGTCGCGGAGTGACGGACCAACCGTTGTAGAGTGCTTTCCAGAGTTCCTTGCCACTGTACGGATCGTATGCCATCACTGCCTTCGCACCCGGACTGACCAACTCCTTGCGCCCCTGCCAGTCGATCACGATAGGTGTACAGAAGGCCTTGCGGAAGTTCTCGTTGTACTGGGTGAAATCAATCGATCGTTCGGTCTTCCAGACAGTCTGGCCCGTCGTCTTGTCGAGGGCCACCACGTACTGCACATCACGACCATCAACATGAAAAATGAGCAGCTTGTCGAAGAGCATCAAGGATGAACCGGGACCTTCGTGATGATCGCAGTTCAGGTCGCGACGAGCCCAGACGATCCGACCCGTTTTGGTATCCAAACAGGCCGTTCCGTAGGTGCCGTAGTGGACGTAGACGCGACCCTTCTCAATTGCCGACGTCGGCGAGGCGTAGCTATTGACCACCGCGATGTGCTCGGGATTCTCGACCTCGAACACGCGAATATCGTGAAGGATCTCACCCGTGTCGCGGTCAACGCAAACGGCAAACAGTTGCCGGCCATCCTCCGTAGCCGTTGTCAGCCATATTTGACTCTCCCAAATCACGGGCGAGGACCAGCCACGTCCATGGATCCGCGTCTTCCAGGCGACATTCTGAGTTTCGTCCCACGTGCGTGGCAGATCGCGCGCCTCGGAATCACCGTTCGCGCCGGGGCCTCGGAACTGGGGCCAGTTAGCGGCGCCGGACGTGTCAGCAGCCGGAAGCAAAACGACGATGGTCCACAAGAATGTTGACATGAATCGCTCCTATGATTGAATGCCGAAGTATAGAAGATCGCGAACCGCCTTGCCAGCGTTCGACGGAATCCGACGCTTGCGACGCACAGACCAGTCGGCTAAAGTGGCTTCGTTTGGATTTGCCGTGGATTCAGCGCGCTGTGCGTCTGGAGGTGCTGTTTGCCGAGGGACACTAAGGTCCCGCCCGGCAGGCGGGACCTATTGGCAGTGGCTTCACCATGCGGGGAGAGCAACCATGCAGGACGGAAAACTCGGAGTCGCTATTCACGGGGCTGGCTGGGTGGCCAGCGCGCACGTGCTCAGTTGGAAGAAGAACCCACACGTCCAGGTCGTGTCGGTCGGCGACATCAACCTGGAGCGGGCCCAGCAGTTTGCTGACAACAACGGCCTTAGCTGCGCCGTGCGAGACAACTTTGACGAAGTGCTTGCCGACGAATGCGTCGACATCGTGGACGTTAGCGGCCCCAGCCACGTGCACGCCGAGCAGGGGATCGCCGCGGCGGAAGCCGGCAAGCATGTGTTGGTGGAGAAGCCGATCGCGCTAACGATGGAAGAGAATCGGGCTCTGCGTGACGCGGTCGCGAAGTCAGGTGTGAAGAGCATCACGAGCTTCGTCTCCCGCTTCAACCAGGAGGTGGTGACTCTCCGATCGATGCTGCAATCGAAGGCGATCGGCGAACTGTTCTATGCCGAGGTGGATTATTGGCACGGCATCAAGCCTACGCATCACGCATGGAACCTGCATAGCAAGAAGAAGACCGGTGGCAGTACCATGCTGCTGGGCGGCTGTCACGCGATCGACGCTTTGCGTTGGCTGGTGGACGACGAAGTGGAAGAACTCACCGCCTACTCGAACAATCCCAAAGGCTTCTTCGAGTACGACGCCAACGTGGTGGCCGTGATGAAGTTCCGCGGCGGCGTGATCGCCAAGGCGTCGGCGCTGTTCGACTGCGAAATGCCTTACTCTTTCAACATCGACCTTGCCGGCACGGAAGGGACGCTGCGAGACAATCGCGTGTGGTCCAAGAAGCTGTTTCCCGGTCAAACCAGTTGGAGCACCTTCCCGACGATCATGATGGACAGCGCCGACGTGATGCACCACTCGTTTGACGAGGAGATCAACTATTTCGTAGAATGCATCCGTGAGGACCGCCAGCCGCATTGCAACATCATTGACGGCTATCGAAGCCACGAACTGTGCATGGCGATCGACCGTTCGATCGAAGTAGGCGGGCCGGTGAAGCTGCCGCTGGAACCGTAGCAAGGGGCGGCACATGGCCCGTCCCCAGGGTCGTGCACCGCCCTAAGACGAGCCCCAAGGGGATTGTTGTTCCTTTGGCCGGAGACCTCCGACGGCGACACTCGAACGCTCCGCCTGGCAGGCGGTCCGTTTATTTCTGTCATACGACCCATTAACAAAACTCCCAGGAGGCGAATGATGTTGCGCAAGGTGAAAATGGTAACTGCACTGGTGGTTGTATGTCTGTTTACCTCGCGAGCCTGGAGCGAGCCACAGAATCCTGACGATACGACAGCCGCCGCTCAGACCGCTCCATCGGCTCAGGCTGCCGACTTTCGGATGCTCGATGAATTCGATGGCAAGTTGACGTTGGATTGGAAACCGCTGCGGCCGGATCCCTCACACTTCTCGTTAACAAAGCATCCGGGCAAACTCGCGATCACAACGCAGTTCGGGTCCATGCACATGAAGCGAGATCGTCCTCAAACCAAGAACGTGTTTCTTCTGGACAATCCTTCATCAGAACGGACCGGTTTTGTCGCCACCGTGTGTCTCGAATCGTTCGAGCCGACGACAAACTGGCACCAGGCCGGCCTGATGCTGTTTGACGACGAGGACAATTACCTGAAGTTTGTCGTGGAGCTTAACAACCACACCGAACACGCAACCGGTGTCGGACCGATTTTCAATCTTCTCCGCGAAGTCGACGGTGGGTCAAGCATCACGAAGACGCTGATCGAAGGCGAAGTTCCCGGCAAACTGTGGCTGCGTCTGACAACCCGCGGCTCTCACCACGAATACGCCACCAGCACCGATGGCGAGACATTCACCGTCCACGGCGAGTTGCCTTGGGGCGACGGTTCGCCCAAGCAAATCGGTTTGATGGCCACGAACGGCAGCAATGTCGATGCCAAGGAGATCGACGCACAGTTCGATTCGTTCGAACTCCGTTCGTTGACGCCTACGGAACTGAACGAGCCTCGCTTCGTCGAACGCGGGAAACTGGCGGGACCGTGGAAGGTGAAGTCCTGCCAGATCAGCGGCAAGTCATTCGAAGACGCACCTCTTTCGCGATTCGTCTTTGCAGAGAGCAAAGTGACAATCGTGGAAAAGGAAAGGGCGCTGGAGGCTGAGTACACGCTGGACATTTCCAAAGAGCCCAAGCAATTGACGTTGTCCTCGTTTCTGGGGCAAATGAGTGGACAGGTCAGGGCGTCTTACTTCTTCGAAGGCGATGCCCTGTCGATCTGTTTCGCTCTCCGGCCGGGAGCCGAGGCGCCCGACGAGTTCGAAACCAAGAAAGGCGACGGTCGATTGCTGGTGACGCTCGAGCGCGTCCAAGAGGAATGACCAACGTAGCCACGATGAACCGTACAGCCCCGTTCTCTGGCAGATGGGAGGTTTCGGCGTCCTGGTCGCAGCTGGCCTGGATCGTCGTCTGGATGACCAGCCCGCGGCGAACACCGTATACCGTCGGTTAGCGCGGCACGTCTTGGACTTCGCGCAATAATCGCAGTGCCTCGGCGCGGATCTTGGGTTCGGCTTGGACTTCCAGGTGGCTCGAGCGGGCGGGCCAAGTTTCGTAGCCGCCTATCTCGTGTTGCTCGGGCGGCGGAAGGTAGCCGTTGTAGCCATTGGCGAGCTCGATCGAGAAGGTGGCTGCGAGCGGACTCTGCTTTTTGATCGCCAGGCCCGTTTCGGCGAACACTTCGCATGGCAATCCCACGATGCCAACGTCACCGATGCGAATGGCCTGAAGCTTGAGTGTCGTGGTTTCCGGATACTTGCTCAAATGCAGTGCCTCTTGCGCGTAGACCCGTGTCCAGCGGTGGGGATGAGGACCCTTGGGATTGGCCAGGACCGCTTTGGCCCAGGCCACGCGCTCTTCGTCCGGGCGTCGAACCGCGAACTCGAGTTCCGCCTGCTGGATCGCAAGCGTTGCGTCGCTGCGGTGCTGGATCTGGTCGACGACGCGTAGCGATTCGTCGGCGAGAATCTGCCCGGACTTCTTCATCCATTTGAAAGCCGCGTATTTCTGGCCACCGCGTTCCACGGCACCGGCGTTGCCGCTGGTACCGTTGGACATGATGCCAATGAATGGCGGATGCTCCGGGCCGGCATCTAGCTTCGCTTCCAGGGCTTCTGCAAAATGGCCGAAATAGTCGGCGCTGGCCAGTGCGCCCTGATAGCCGCCACAGTAGTGCACGCTGAAGTTCGCCAACACGGCCAACGGCTTTCCGTCCGCATATCGCAGCGACAGGATCGAAACCTGTGGGTCGATCGGGCCGGCCGGTTTGATGACAGCCGAACTCTGGCCCGCAACCGACTTGCACCGCTCGCCCAATTGGCCGAACGGATTCGCACCAACGCTGCCCGCTTCGCACAGAAAACGCCGACAACGGATAAATTCCGGTTTGTCAAACGAACCGTAGCCGACTTCTGCAGGAGCCACGTTCTTTTCAGCCTGGATGACGGCCGCGGCGATCTGGCGCGCGAGAAACTCGTGGTATCGGTCATCAATCGGTTCCGTGCTGATGTGGATCGTTCGCGGGGCCGCGTGGGTGTGCGTTGCGGACATCAGCATGCGATCCATGGCCAACCCGGTTTCCTTGTGAACGATCGCCTTGGCCGCATCGTACACATCGGGGCCGATAATACAGGCGTCGGAAACGACCATGGCCAGTCGCGTTGATCCGTCGTCCAGCACAATCGCTCTCGCATACAGCCGATCGTGGACGCCGGTGACGGGGCCGTTCTTACTGATTGGACCAGCGAGCGACACGCCCAACTCGGGAGTGATATCCACCTTGGCCGCACCGGCCTGCAAACGCCCGGCCGATTCGGCCTGTGCGGGCGCGCTGACCAGGATGCAGCCGAAAGCTACGAGCAGCCAAGAGATGACACAAGACCGGAACCCCGTCTTCGCGTGAAACTTCATTTGTCGTTCTCCATCTGTCGGGTTGAATCTGCAGTCGACGCACAAATCGAATTCAG
This sequence comes from Pirellulaceae bacterium, assembly GCA_016784735.1. Lineage (GTDB taxonomy): Bacteria > Planctomycetota > Planctomycetia > Pirellulales > Pirellulaceae > JADHUC01. Next base: position 6,749 of record JADHUC010000161.1, read on the forward strand.
CGCGACACGGCGGGATTCATGCGTTGGCCTTCTATTCTATCTTACTCGAACGCCTTGGAGGACAGGCCCAACCTTTCTGAGTCCACGGCGGGGAGGCCGTGTTTTCATATCGACAAAGAGTCTCCCTTGATTGACAGTATTGGTTCGCGTGGGATAAGCTGAGCGACGCGGATTGCCATTCGAACTCACGGAGGTGTGCTGTGCGATTCACTCTCAAGACGCTGTTCGCTGCGATTTCTGTTTCCGCTCTGATATGTTGCATCTTCTTTGCCTTGCCAGGGTGGCTGTCGTTGATGGTCTTGAGCACACTGTGGTTTATGGCTCCCCCCTTGCTGATTGCGGGTATCGTCTATGGTCGAGGATACGGTCGAGCGTTTTCCATCGGCTGCGTTTCGGCGGGCGGCTGCCTGCCGTTCGTCTACCTGTACTACGTGTATGGAATCGCGACGCTGTTGACCGAGGGGGATTGGTTTACCGAGATCGACAACGACAGCATGTTGGCGATCAAGATTGCCTTTGCCGTTGCCACTGCACTTGTCGGGCTAAGCGGGCTGTCAGCCATGAGCGTGCGCTGGATGTCCCTGCGGCTGAACAGAACATCCGACGAACATCGGGCTTCGCCTCCCAAGGAGTATTCCCTGCTGCACGGGCGCGTGTCGACGATTCAGATGGAATCCACGCCTGTCGAGCCTGAACCGCGAAGTAACGCTCCTCCGCCATAGCGAGCTTTCCCATGCACGATTCTAAGAAGTCAACTGGCAGGGCCCCGCGTACGGGCACGGCCGTTTTGCTGGGCAGCGTTTTGGGCCTGATCCTGGGCGGCACGTTGGTGACCGGGATCTGCGGATGGCAACTATGGGCGGCAAATGCTGCAGAGGCAGCGGCGTCTACGGGAGATGCTGCGGACACGAGGTTGCCGACCCCAACGTACGCGCCCGGGGCCTCGCCGTATGCGACTCCGTATGATACTGGTTCGAACGGTTACGGGACTTCGTCCGGCCAACCGACTTACGGATCGTCGGGCAGTTACGGCAGTGCCCCCGCCTATTCGGACTCCAGCCAGGCGAGCCAACCGGCGAATACAGATCCCGAGGCGTCCGGTCCGAGTACTTCCTTCTACGCGCCGAGCAACGTTCCCGAACCGGCCAAGCCAACGTCCCCCGACGCTCCGGCCGTATCAGAGAGCAATAAGGAAGATAACGGCAGTTAGTACGTCGCCGATCCGCTAAATGGTTGGCTTCAGAGAAGACGGTCAACGCGGTATACTCAGTTGTGTAGGTTGCTTTCTGCGGTGGATTGGGTTTTCTATGGCCGGGCAATTGATTCCAACGCCGGACGACGCTCCCGCGGTTCCCCGCGATCTGACGCCTGAGCAGTGCGTCAAGATGTGGAGCGACTTGATGGAAACGTGCGATCAGTTTCTCATCGCCGGATTGCGGGCGGAGATTGGCCCGGACGGAGATCTGGCCGAAGCTTACCGCCAGTGGTACGCGCAGACCATGCAGGAGCACGACCGGATGATTTTCCGGATGGCAACGACGTTTAACGAACGGATGGCGCGAGATGTCACCTAAGCCGGTCTTCCAGACTCTCGAAACGCTGTGGGCAGCGATGGAACCGCTGGGCCTGCCGATGGCCGTGATGGGGGGCCTCGCGCTTTCGACGTGGAAGCACGTTCGAGCCACACAGGACGTGGATTTGCTGGTAGGTCTGGTCGACTCCGAACCGGAAAACATCGTCCGCTGCGTCATGGACCACGGGTTTCGCCCGAAACGCACTCCTCCCGTTTCTCCGCTCGGTCCTTTTCAGGTACTCCAGTTGGAGTTCGAACCAGCCGAGTCGTACGTGGATGTGCAAGTCGACCTTCTACTTGTCGACTCCGAATACCACTCTCGCGCATTGGAACGTCGCGTGGGGGTCCAATTGCCCGACGTCAGTTCGGAAGTTTTCGTCCTCACTTGTGAAGATCTGATTATTCACAAACTGCTTGCGGGAAGAGTCATTGATCGTGCCGACTCAGCCGCGTTGTTGCGAGCCAATCGCGATGCCCTGGACATGCAATACGTCGGCGTTTGGCTGAGCCAGTTGAAGTTATCGGGCGAATTCCGCAAAGTCTGGGAAGAGGCATTTCCGGGCGAGGCCCCACCGATCTAAAGCTCGTTCTGCCGTCGTGTGCACGGCGTGCGCTTGAATCGGGTATGATCGCCTCGAACCGTCTGAAACTCTTCTCCTCCGGAGGAAACGATGAAACTCAGTCTGTTCACCGTCAGCTACGCCGGACTTTGGGGGCAACATTCTCTTTCGCTCGAAGGCACTATCGCCAAAGCGGCCGAACTTGGATACGACGCGGTGATGATCATGGGCAAGCGTCCACATCTCTCGCCGTTGGATGCTACCGACGAGCGGCTGGCAGCGATCGACGCGACGCTGAAAGAACATGGCGTCGAGTGCGCCGTAATGGGCGGCTACACGGATCTTTCCGGTGCGGGCGCCGCGGAAGTGCCGTTTCTGGAAATGCAGATCGCTTATGTCCAGTCGCTGGCCAAAATCGCAGCAAGACTTGGCGCTGGCTATGTGCGCATCTTCACGGCTTACGAAGTCGAAGGGCAGAGTCCGCACACCGTTTGGAGCCGTGCGGTGACGGCGCTACAGGAGATCTGTGATCGGGCGGCCGAGCACGGCGTGACGATCGCCGTTCAAAACCACCACGACATCGGCCTCGACAGCGAGGCGCTCGTGGAACTGCTGGGCGACGTGGACCGCCCCAACTGCAAGATCGGCTTCGACGCGTGGTCACCGGCCCTTCGTGGCGAAGACATCTACGAAGCCGCCAAACGATTGGCGCCGCACGCAGCGATCACCACCAACGCCGATTACATCCGCCTGCCGCGTTACCAGTATCAGCCGGTGATGGTCAACTACGAGCGGGTATCGCCGGACCTGGTTCGGGCCGTGCGATTCGGCGAGGGCTTTATCGACTACCCCGCTTTCTTCCAAGGATTGAAGGAAGGCGGGTTTGACGGCATCGCCAATTTCGAAATGTGTTCACCTGTCCGCGGCGGAGGTTCACTCGATAACTTGGACGGGTACGCGGGACACTACGTCAAGTGGATGTGTGAGAATGTTGTGACGTAGACTTGGCGCTAGCCATCAGCAAAGAAAGGCGTCACGGGATCGGGAAGCACCATCCGAATGTCCAAACCTCCTGCTCGCGGTGAAGCACAATTGCCGTGCCATGTGGAGGCATGTACTGGTAGTCCTCAAATGCGGCCTCGCCTTGCCCTCCACGCGGAAAGTAGATCAGACGCGCCCCGGCACTCCACAGCAACGGCGCACCCGCGGCAATGTGTTCTTCTTCGGAAGGGTCGCTCAACGCGTGGAGATTGGCAGAGCCATGCCGTCGGGGAACCGACCAGGGGATGCCTTCGCGCCGATAGAGAAACGGGCGGCCCGTGAACGGATCGACGGGCAACGAGTCCAACTCTTCGCCGACCAACTCGTCCAGTGTCTCGGGCAACTCGCCGTACTCGGCCCGCCAAGCGGCCAGTGCAAGCTGCAAACGCGCGATCCGGCGATACACTTCGTGGCCGGCCATCAGATCGAGTCTCCAGTCATCGTGCACAGGCAGCAACTGCGGGGTCATCCACAGCAATGGCGTCGTCCGCACCCAACGGACGTTGCGGTCGTAAAATGGATCGACCGTATCTCGCACGCAGCCATCCGTATCAAGCAGACGCTGCGCCGAACGAATCCGTCGCAACTGGCTGTCCATGCACGCGGCCGACACACGCTTGGCGCGAGCGTGCTCGCACGGAAGTACGGAGGAAAGGCACCGCAACACTGCCTTCTCTTCCCGTTCCGCACCGGACATCGCCCACGTGGCTTCGTCGAAGTCCAGAAAATCGCGGCGCAAGAGGTAGTCGTCGACGATCTCAGACTCGCGCGACGGTGAGAATACAAAATACTCCCGGTCCAGCCTTTCCAGGGCCGTACGTATAGCATCGGCGCTCTGGCCGGGACCGGCAGCCCACTTCGGCAGACGCTCGAGCGTCATCGCCTCGATGGCGTCCGCACCTCGTAGTCTGCCCGGATCGCCGCGATGGCAAAGGTGGCGAGCGAAACGCAGGACCGCCATGTATCGTTCAAACGCTTCCTCGAATCTGCCTTCGGACTCTAACGAATCGCAACTATCCAGCACGTAGTCTGCCAATCGTGAGGGATAGGTCACCAGCGGCTGGACGTTCTTCACGTCGTCAGACGTGGTTCCGGCGTGAGACTGTCTATGCAGATCGTAGGCATTTGGAAACCAGCAGTGCTCTCGGCGGCTCGCTTCGATGAACTTCGCAATCGCCTCCTCTTTGTTCTCCGCCGACTCCGACATCGACCATGCTTCGTGGTACAACCGCAGTGTTCCCCGGGCCTCGTCAGTCGGCGGTTGGGCATGATTTGCTACAGGCAGTTGCAGTTGAACGACGGGGACTTCGTACGCGCGGAAACAGGCGGTTGCCGCGATAACGGCTGCCAGCGGTAGGGCCAGCGAAAGGCCGAGTTTCAGGCGGACTCGCCACCTTGTCCTTTCCAACAGCCAGTCGGGCGCCCGCCACCAGCTTGCCCAGAGCGCGATCAACGGAATTGGCACCACAGCGAACCACAGTGGTACCTCGAACATCCACATGAGTCCCGCCCAGACGCCCACGTTGAAACTGCAGAACAAGCCCACTGCCAACGCGATGATTCCGCTGCGAAGGAACAACGAGCACGCCTGCCCGACCGCATAGGAGAGCACTCCGAGTCCTAATGTGATCGATATCATGTCGATCGCGTCACGCCGCATTTGGAAACCGGCAAACCTCGACGGATTATGACTGGCCACCACGGGTTCGAGATGGAACATCGAAGATGGTCGTGCCATTTCCACGCCAACGCAGACAAGCGATATCGCCAGCCACACCAGCAACGCGCAGATCCAGACGATTTGCCGGCTGAACCAGACGGTTCGCGGTCCAATTCCGCGTTCGGCAAAGAAGCGGAATTGCTGCTTGCGCTGATCTGCCCAATACATGCAAGATCCCAGCACGCACCCTGCCCAAGGAAACAAAGCCAGCGGCACACTCAAGACATTTTGGTCTCGGTTGTGGATGGAGATAAGGATGCAGCATACGAAGATGGCGGCGAGCCCGCCCAGGATCAGCAGAATCGACGCGCGCGACTGACGCCAACTCTGCCAGACGAGCCGACCCAGCACGAGCCCGCTGGATGCCCGCGCCGCCTTGTCGCTGTCCGATGTTGATGCCGTCTGGCGTCTGGACACTCGTGGCCGCGACCACGGCAGCGGATACTCGCGCAGCCAGCGTCGCCCGAGCCAGATATCAACCGCAAACACCAAGACCGCCACAATTGCCCGAAACGGCAGCGTTACCGTATAGTCGTCGGTGCGACTGTCCAGCACACCCAACGGGACAAACAAGAACAGTCGTGAGGGGATCAGAAAGCCGAACAGGCACGGCATGACCGCTGCCAGAATTACCGACCACAGAACGCGTCCCAGTAACAGTGCAAAGAACACCGCCCAGGCAAAAACTTCCAGCAGTGTAGTGATCCCGCCAAACCAAAGGACCAGATGCGCGCGCGGCTGCGGAAGCTCGCCACCGGCAAAAGCCAGCGCGATCAACCAAAGCATGGGCGGCAAGGCAACTGCAACGGCCAAAGAAAAACCGAGCTTTCCGAGTAACAACCGGCCAGCCGATACCGGCAAGGAGCGTTGGAACGCGTAGGTTTCCGATTCGTGCTCGCCGGCAAACAGCGTTGCTCCGCTGCCTAACGCGAAAAACACAGGCATGCCCAACGCAATCGCAAATAACGAGTCAACTGGTGACGGATGGGCATTGATCGAAGCCGCGACGTATACGAGCAACATCAGCACAACCGCAAACAGCGCAATGGCCAGCCAGAAGCCTCGCTGTGCGCGGTACTCCTTCCACACGACTCGCCGGAGGATCGCGTTGTTCGTCGTCATGCTAACTGCTCCTGGGCGACATCCCTTTGGCTGCCTTGCTTGCGCATGAAGCCGACAAAGATCTCTTCCAAGCTGGGCGTGCGCGAATCGACACATTCGACGGCCGCATGGGTTTCGATCGCGGCGACGGACGCTTCATCCGGATGGCGCACCAACAACTGCCATTGCCGCGAACGACGACGCTGGCGCAATAGCTCGCCATGAACCAGCGGAGGCTCGGCAGACGGATCGGACAAAGTGACGGTCAACTCAACCACTTCCGCCTTCAGCTTCTCCAGCCGATCGACAACGACCAGTCGACCGTTGTGCACAATCGCTACCACGTCCGCCACGCGTTCCACTTCGTTGATCTGATGACTGGAGAGAAATACGGTCTTGCCCTCGGCCGCCCGGTCAACCATGCTCTCCAGGAACTCGCGGCGCACCATCGCGTCCAAACCGGCGGTCGGCTCGTCCAGGACCAGCAGGCCCGGATCGTTGGCCAGAGCCAAAGCCAATGACACTTTGGCACGCATCCCCTTCGACAACGCCTTAATCTTCTTGCGCATCGGCAACTCGAACCGTTCGGTCAAATCGCGGTATGTGGCCAAGTACTCCTCGCCGTAGAATCCGGCGGCAAACCAGCCGATTTCATGCACCGTCATCCAATCGTACAGCGTCGGCTGTTCCGCCACGTATCCCACCTGGCGGCGGATGTCCAGCGAGTGCTTGACGCTGTCCAGCCCGAAGACTTCGGCACGGCCGGCGTCTGCTTCGGCAAGTCCCAACATAATGCGGATGCAGGTTGTTTTGCCCGCGCCGTTTTCGCCCAGCAAGGCAAAGACGGTGCCCGAAGGGACTTCGAACGACGTATTGTCCAACGCCACATGCGATCCAAACCGTTTCGACACGCCCTCTAAACGAATAATCGCAGTCATGATTACCTCTCGTCGCGTACTACGTCGGAAAGCTCCTTGTCGATCAGCCCACGAAGCTCTTCATCGTCCAACCCGCTTCGTTTTGCCTCGGCAAGCGTTTGGCGAAGTCGAGCTTGGATCAGTTGCTGACGCTGCTGACGGCAATGTTTCACAGCGCCCGGAGCCACTTCCAGACCCATACCGCGAACCGTTTGCAGGACGCCGTCGGTCTGTAGCTGTTGATAAGCCCGCGCGACCGTGTTTGGGTTAATGGCCAGCTCTCGCGCCAGTTCGCGAACGGACGGAACCAGGTTCCCCGGCCTGATCGCCCCGCGAGCCACGGAGAATTTGACCTGCCGCACCACTTGGTCGTAGATCGCCAAACCGTCGGTTGGATCGACATGAAAAAACATGAGACTGCGCGCCTCCTGTGCTAGATAACTAGTACAGTAGACGGTCCCGGCGAGAATGTCAAGAGTGAAAATCCCGAGAAGCGCAAGAATCTCACGTGGCCTGTCTTGAATGCGACCAGCGTGTCTTGGCGAATCCGCTCGGCTGCGGCCTAGGAAGGCGTCTGTCCGGGCCAGAAGCACTTCCACGTTGGCAGAGTGCGACAGTTGTCTCTTCGCCGATCGTTACCTGGCAGGCGGTGCCACTGGCATTTTTTCCCCTTCTTCCGGCCCTACGCTTGATCGGCCTGGCGGAATGTCGGGAATGCTCTCCTCGTGAGGATCGTCGGTCCCGGAACAACCGAGCAAGCCAGCTCCCAGCACCCAGAGGAACAACGTCAATCCGCGCACTGTGCTAACCTCCACAACGTGTGGCATGGAATACCGACTTCGTGTTGAACGCTTGGTCGTTATCAAGGAACGGAAACGGCCTCACCACCGTGGCGCGTTGCCATCGCCTCGACGACGGTTGGCGACGACGAGTTTTGAGGGCCGCCGGCCTCGTAGCCGATGAACCTGATGCTGGCATCGGCCAGCGCCCAATTTGCGCCTCCCGGATGCAGGCTCCAGAAGTGATACCGATGGATGTCCGTCGGGTCGTTAATCGTTCCATTGCGGAAGAAGTCCGGGCTGGCGGACGGCGAAAGCGGTCGTTCGTGAACTCCCAGCACTACATCCGTCGCGCCAAAATACGGTGAGTCGCCAGCGCCGGCCCACACCCACCCGTACACCTGGCTGGTAGACGGCGGTCGTTCGCCAATCATCAATGTGCTGCTTGTACCGTCGACGATTCCTGCCATCGACACGGATGAGTTCACGTAGAGTATCCCGTCTTGGCCACTGGCTTCTTTGAACTGATTGCGCCCGGACACGCCCAAATAAGACGTGAGTGCGACCTTGTGACCGCCATAGCTAATCTGGATTCCTCCGCGGACGTCGGAGGGGCAAGCAAACGTGTCGCACAATTGCCCGTTCGGGTCAATGCCGGAGGGATCAGGCTGCCACCAGGGCCAGGCGTGAAGGTCCACCGATTCGTAGAGGTTGTTCATTTCGATGAACGGTGCAATGTGCATCGTCCAACTCCAAAACGGGCCTTCGACCGGATATCCACGCCTATCCAATCCGCTCGGCGGCGGATCGCAAGCATAGGTAGTGCAATAAGTCCTCGGCATTATCTGGTGGGCGGATGGAAAACGACGGTATGTATCGTGGAAGTTGTGCAGCCCAATCGCTTGCTGCTTCAAGTTGTTTGTGCATTGCGCCCGCCTGGCCGCCTCACGGGCGGCCTGAATGGCAGGAAGCAAAAGCGCGACCAGGATGCCGATGATCGCGATCACGACCAGAAGCTCGACAAGCGTAAAACCGTGACGTTTGTGCCAAATCATGTTCACTGCTACTGGCAACTGATGTGAACCCTAATCCACCCCCCACTTGCTAGCGTACTGCTTCCGAGTGACGTGTCAAGCTTTGCAGTCGCACTTCATCCGTTACCCTCTCTTGTTGTCAAAACCCACAGCGACGGCCGCAGCATCAGCGCCCCGCCCAACATCGCCGAGGCAATCCCGAAGTAGCAGCCTACCTCACCTGTCCGCGGAGCACCGCAGACGCTCACGCCTAAACCGTGCTGTGCCGTTGGAGTTCACGCTTCAGCGTGCTGCGTTCATCAAGATTCGGGAAAAGCACGCTAAAGCGTGAACTCCAGCGGTCGTCGCCGCCGATGGCGGCGCGCGCTCATTGGTAGATCACGAAGCCGGCCGGGGGAAGCGTGAGTTGGACGGACTTGCCGTTGCGCGGTTCAACGGAGACCGTCTGACCGATTTGTGCTGGATCGGTCGAGTAGCGGCATGTCAGCTTGTCGTCGCCGTCGTAAAGACTGTTGTCGATCGTTACCCAGGCGGTGCTCGGTTGGAAGAAGTCCGTGTTCCTCGAGTCTGGGGACGAATGGTTCTGCCCACAGATGATTTTGCCTTGTCTTCTTCGGAAAAATGATGGTCGGGAAAAATCATCTCAGGGCTGAGCATCGAGCCAACAACGTGAACAAGAAACCCGGCTTTGCCAGAAGTCGGGCTTCTGCAGCAAGCGCGTTCTGTATCCGGTCTACTTGTCCTTTTTCTTGCGTTTCCCTTGGCCCCAGGGCCAGGGCTTGACGTGGGCTCGTTGGGCCCATGATTCCCACTTGGCAGAGAGTTTCTCGACCAGCTCCGGTTGCTCGGCTGCCAGGTCGTTCGTCTCTGTGCGGTCGGCTTCCATGTTGTATAGTTCCCACGGCGTGGTTTTGCCGGTTCCCATGTTGCCCTTGCGGACCAGCTTCCATTTGCCGTCGCGAATGGCACAGTTTGCTTCGTGTTCCCAGAAGATCGGGTTGGGCCGGCCCAGTGGCTTGCCGTTGAATGCCGGCCACAGGCTGATGCCCTCTGGCGGTGTGATCGGGTTACTCTTGAACGTCTCGGGGTAATCGGCGCCGGACACGTCCACGCAGGTGGCCATCAAGTCGATCAGGTGTCCGGGCTGCTGTTCCAGCTTGCCGTGGCGCGCCGAGTCGATGCCCTTGGGCCAGTGTGCGATCAGGGGCGAGCTGATGCCGCCTTCGTGTACCCAGTGCTTGTATTCGCGGAACGGAGTATTCGACGCATTGGCCCACGGCAGGCCGTAGCCGATGTACGTATCGGCCGGACCCGGCATGACGTTCTGGCCCTGGCGCATGGGCAGACCGTCACGAGTCCGTTTGGGGATCATGTCGTACTGCAGTTCGCCGGGCTTCATCGGCTCGATCTTGTCCGGATCGGCCTTGTACGTCACTTTGTTGCCGCGACCCAGGCCCTCGGCGCATCCTCCGTTGTCCTGTAGGAACAGAATCAGAGTGTTGTCGAATTGGTCGGTGTCCTGGAGCGATTGGACGATCTGCCCGATGCCCTGGTCCATGCAGTCGACCATGGCCGCATAGACTTCCATGCAGCGGATGTTCCAGGCCTTCAGCTTCTCGTCCTCCCACGCCGGCGCTTTCTTGTCACGCGCAGTCATTTCCCATTTTGGATCAATCAAGCCCATCTCGATCATGCGTTTGTGACGTTGGTCGCGGATCGCGTCCCAACCGCAGTCGTACACTCCCTTGTATTTTGCGATATTCTGCGGCCGAGCGTGCATCGGCCAGTGCGCCGCCGTGTAGGCCACGTACATGAAGAAGGGCCGATCGGAGTTCGCCCGAGCATGATCGCGAATGTAGGTCGCGGCATTATCACTGATCGCATCCGTGTAGAAGAAGTCGGGTGAATCCGGCGGGATCAACCGGTTGTCGCGGGTCAGCGAGTTGGGATCGAAGAAGCTGCCGGCGCCGTGAATGGTACCAAAGAAACGGTCAAACCCTCGCTGCATGGGCCAATTGTGTTTGTCGGCTTCGCCTACGGGGCGAACCTCCTTGGTCACGTGCCATTTGCCGGACATGTAAGTGCGATACCCGGCCGTCTTGAGCACGTCGGCAATGGTCATCGAACCGTCGTTCAGATCGCCGCGATAACCTTCCAGGCCGCGATCACCCATCATGTGCCCGATTCCGGCCTGGTGCTGATACAGACCGGTCAGCAGCGACGCGCGTGTGGGGCAACAGCGGGCCGTGTTGTAGAACTGTGTGAAGCGCACGCCGTCTGCGGCCAACCTGTCCAGCGTAGGCGTTTGGATCTCGCTGCCGTAACAGCCGATGTCCGAAAAGCCCATGTCGTCGGACATAATGATGATAACGTTCGGACGCGTGTCGTCGCCGGTTTCGGCGGATTGGCCGTCGGCGGCAAAGGCCGTGAACGTCAGGCTTACCACAAGCAGCCCAACGGCGATTGGCAGCAATGTTCTGCGTTTCATTCTCTTGCCTTTCGATTTCGTCTAGTTCGTATACAAAGCCACAATCACAAGTCCCCAGAGATTCTAGCCAATCGCCTGCGCGATGGAACGTGGCCCGCAAGAGCGACTGTGGCAGGAAGAGGGGACCACGTCGCGGCTGCCAGTTCATTCGTTGCCGCCCTGAATTCGTTGGGAAAGCGATCTTCAACGCTGGTTATAGATTAGTGGTTATACATGAAGAGCCGAAATGGCGAAGGGCTTGCTCAGTCTATTGCTGCGCGAACCGCCATTGGCACTCGATGTCGCGGTCGTAGGTTACGTACCAGTAGTGCACGCCGCATTGATCCAGTACCTTTTCGCCGGGCGTGCCGACGACTTCGGCTGTTACTCTTGCGGAAGCTATCTGCTTGTTATCGAATACCGGCGAGAGAAAGGCCCGCATCTTGACGCTGCGAACGGTTGGGGCCCATCCGAGGTCGGCAGTCGCAATTAACGTTTTGCAGTTGGAAAGCGCGAAATCCGAGGGGTCGACGTCCCAGCAATACACCGGATTCCGCGGCCAGTTGTAGGGAGACAGGTGTTTGTCGCCGCCAAATACGCGCAGAACGCCATCCGGACAGACATACGAGGATCGGCATGCTGCCGGTCGGCCGGGCATGACTATTGGATCACCCAGTCCGGCAAACAGGTCCTTCCTCCTGAACCAAACGGCACATCCCTCCCACCCCATGTTCGTGACGCTCTTCGACGGTCCCGCCGCCGACCTTATGCTGAATCTATTGGGCCTCGCGCCGACAATCCACTCGTCCCCGATTCTGTTCAAACTGGCTTCGATCAGGTTTTGCTCCGGCATGGTGGCCAAGGGACCGGTCTTGGTCCATTCGTATCGTCGGGTCTTGGGATCAAACTCCATCATGACCGCCGCCAAACCATCCGGCAGAAAGTGCCGGACGTCGACCCATTGGGTGCATTCCTCGTCATAGGGGCTGTACGGAGTGTACCACTGGTTCACGCCTATAGCGGTAGGGCCAAGTTCGCAAAAAGCATCGCCCGTCTCGAAGCCTTTTTGGCGAAGTATCGTGATAGGAGTGAGCAGTTCGATATCATCTTCGGCTTCATTCAGCTTGAACTGAATCGTTGCGATGCGTTGGGTGGCGTCCGACAGTTCCCGGCTTCTTTCATCAAGCGTGTGCAGCAGCCGGCCCGTCGCGTGGTCGACTATTCTGGCGTGTTGATACCATCCGGCGCAGAACACGTTGTTACTGGGCAGGAGTTTGCCGTTCTTGTCGACGGCGCCTTTGGGAACGCCAAAGACCTTGGCGTGGCCCTGCTGCTTGAAATACTTGTCGCCGCGACCGAATGGGTCCCAATGGTCGGTGAACGGCGATAACACGGCCTCCTTCAGAATTGGCCCGTCTGGTCTGTCTTTGCGGATTTGGTACACGATCGCACGAACCGAATCTGCTCCTTGGAAGCTCTTTGTCTGATAGACCCAGATGTACCGAGTCTTGCTGAGCTGCCAGCAGACAGCATTGCCCGGCTTGACGCCGTCCTCTGTTCGTTCGCCGGGGATGGTACAGTCGCTGATCAACAGTCCCTTGTAGAAAAACCGCGGCGACTCGTCTGGTGTTGCCTTCGGATGCTGACAAAACGCAGGGCGGTTGAGAACAATCAGCAGTACAAACAATAGTCTGGCGGTTGTGCTCATTTCGTTGTGCTTCCTGAATCCGGACCTCGCATTTTGCCTTCGGAGACCGATATCTGCGATATGGCCCCGTCTGGATAGCTTAACAGTTTGTATACTACGTACCAGGATTCGCAACGATTCAGCGGACTGAGTCTTGCAGACTCAGCTTCGAATCGGTGGTAGACTTTTTCTGGCCGCTTGCCCAACACGAGCGACGGAAGTCCAGGCCGGACCTTTGACACAAGGGGACTATTACGATGACGACGGTGCGTTTTGGGATCGTGGGGATTGGGCGGCGGAGCTTGATGGGACATATTCCAACGATTCTGCACTCGGAGCGCGACGTGGCCGTAACGGCGCTGTGCTCGCGGAGCGACGAGAATCTGGATCGGGCGGCGGCGATGCTGCCGAATGCGCCGGCGCGGTTCCACGAATTGGACAACATGCTGGCCGACGGCGAGTTCGACGTGGCTGTGATCTGCACGCCGGACTTCATGCATCGCGAGCACGCCGTGGCCTGTCTCGACGCCGGTAAGCACGTCCACGTTGAAAAGCCGCTCGCACTGTCCGCGGCCGACTGCGACGCCATCGTCCACGCGGCCGAACGTGCGGGGCGCGTGTTGCAGGTCTCGTTGGTGTATCGCTATTCGAGCCTGTTCCGCAAGGCGGCGGAGATCGTGCGCGACGGTCAGATCGGGCGCGTGCGTACGGCCTGGTGTCACGAGTTTGCCGAGTACCCGAACCTGTACCGCGGTTGGCACACGCACAAGCCGAACAACGGCGGGCTGCTGGTCACCAAGAACTGCCACCACTTTGACCTCTTGAACTGGATGATCGACCGGCCGGCTCGGCGAGTCGCGGCCTTCGGGTCGAACGACGTGATGAACCCTGGCAGCGCCGTGCACGACAACGCGTGGGTGATCATCGACTACGACGGCGCCCGCGCGAGCCTGGGCAGTTGCATCTTCAGTCGCTATGGCAACGACGTGACATTGGGCGTAATCGGCGACGGAGGGATTATGGCCGTGATGCTGGACACTCACGAGATCCACATCCATCCGCGCGAACCGTTCGCCGAGACCGACACGGTCTTTCCCCAAGGGTTACCCTCGCCCGCCTATCGCAAAGTCACGATCGAGAGAGCCACCGAGTATACGGGTTACGGCCACCAGGGCGACGCACGGGCCCTGGCCGAACTGCTGGAGTGCATCGAAACTGGCCAGCGGCCCAGTGCCGACGGGCACGTGGGACGAGCTTGCACAGTCCTGGGCCTGGCAGCCGAGCGGTCCTGCGAGACGGGGCAGGTCGTGTCGATCGACGATCTGGAATGAAAAGCGGGAAAACAACCTCGTCAAACGGGCACGCGGGCCCTTGTGCACGTTAGAATGGGACGCGATCAGGTAGGGAAACGAGCATGGCACCGAGTTAGACTTCAATGCACATTAGCGTGAGCCGGAGGTGTTTACTCATGGCAGCAATTAAGTATGGCCTTTTGTTGCGATCATTCTGTGTTGGCTGCCTTGCAGCAGTTATGTGTTTCTCGTTGGCGTCTGCCCAAGAGACTAAGGCTCCTCCAAGGGAGAAGGCGCAACCGGTTCGTCCCAGTCCATCGGCGTCTGATCAACGGAGCGCTCGAATGAAGAAATCGCTGCGTATTGTGGCCTTTGGCGATTCGATCACCAATGGCATGAGCCCAGCCGGGATGAAGGAGACGGACACGTTTCGAGATATCGCACGACGGGAATTGAGCGAAAAGATTGGCGCAAAGGTCGAGGTGGTCAACGCAGGGATCAACGGGGACATTGTCACGCTGGCGATCGAGCGGCTGAAGCGCGACGTGCTGGACCGCAAGCCGGATATTGTCACGATCATGTTCGGGGGCAACGAAGCGGGATTCTATCGGCCGGAAACGAACGGGTTCGCGGACACGCCGCGCGTGAGTCGGGACGAGTTCAAGGCGGCGTTGAACAAAATCGTCGACCGCATCCAAGCCGCAAGGATAACGGTTGTGTTGATGACCTGTCCGCCCATGACCGAGCGTTACTGGGGCATGAAACTGGAGCCGTATCAGAAACACGGCATCAACTTCCTTGTCAAGGGCTACGCCCAGGCTATGCGCGACGTGGCGGACGAGAAAGGCGTCGAGCTGATCGACGTGTATCGAGCGTTCCAGCAGAAGCCCAAGAGGTTGGACTACTTCCCTGACGGCCTGCATCCAGACGCCCGCGGACATCGCGTGATTGCCGACCTGCTGGTCGAACGGCTTGCGCGCGTCATCGGCCGCCAGCCACTACCGGATGGGCCCAACTAGCGGAAGATGCCTGTGCACGCTCCGCTTAGGACCGTTCGAGAAATAAGTGTCCCAAGACAGGGGACCTTTGGTCGCAAAAAAGTGGGATAGGCTTCCAGCCTGTCAGGTCATTCGGACGACAGGCTGGAAGCCTATCCCACGAGAACTCGGACACTTATTTCTCGAACGGTGCTTAACGGTTACTTTTCCACCTCTTCGAATTTCAGCGCGGCCGAGTTGATGCAGTGCCGCATGCCCGTCGGGGCGGGACCATCCCCAAACACGTGGCCCAAGTGAGCGTCGCAGCGCGCGCATTTCAGTTCAATGCGGATCGTTTGCATGCTGCGGTCTACTGCTGTAGCGAGGTGTTTCTCGTTGGCCGGGGCCCAGAAGCTTGGCCAACCGCAGCCGGAGTCGTACTTCGTTGCTGAATCGTACAACGGCAGCCCGCAGCAAATGCACTTGTAGCTGCCCTCCCGCTTGTTACTCCAGAATTCGCCCGTGAACGGCTGTTCGGTGTGATTCTTTCGCGTCGAGGCATATTGTTCGCCGGTCAATTGAGCCTTCCATTCGGCGGCGGTCTTCCTGACTTTTCGGATGACCTCGGAATCCTCCTTCAGCTTATCCTGAAACACCTTCTTGAGCTTCTCCATCTTTGGGCGAATCACGGTCCGGCAGTATGGCAGCCGGCCGTTCTTTTCGTAGTAACCTTGATGGTAGGCCTCGGCTGGGCGGAACCCGCGGAACGGGCTGATTTCCGTGACGATCGGAGCGTCGAAGGCGCCGGAGTCGTTCAGCTTTTGCTTGTACCTGGCGGCGAGTTGCCGCTGATCGTCATTGTGGTAGAAGATGACTGAACGGTACTGCGGTCCGATGTCGACGCCCTGCCGATTCAGCGTAGTTGGGTCGTGCGTCTTCCAGAAAACTTCCAGCAGGTCCGCGTAGGAAACCACCTTTGCGTTGTAAGCGATGTGTACCACCTCGGCATGCCCTGTCATTCCCGTAAGGACCTGCTTGTACGACGGGTTCTGTAAGTGTCCTCCGCTGTACCCGGAGACCACGGAATACACGCCCTCAAGCTGCTCGAAGACTGCTTCCGTGCACCAGAAACAACCACCGCCGAAGGTGGCTTGTTCGAGTCCATGTGCTGCAGTCGCCGTTTCGTCCTTCCCGACTCCGTTCTTCGACGTTCCAATCGCCTGCCCGGATGCCTCGAACGGCGCCACCGAAAGCACCGCAAGGCACACTGCAACCGAAGCCAGAAGGTGCTTCGGAACGTTCTGCATTCTTCGCATCAACATATGAAAATCCCTATCTCCGATCCCGTGTGTGATTCGAAACGATTGCCTCCGGGTGGGCTGGAATTGTACGACCCTGGCCAAACAAAGACAACGCTGCCCTTTCCCCAAGATCGCAGCCTATTCGGGTCCGAAATGGGGTCTACTTCATGAGGTGCACGATCGTCGGCTGGCTCCCGGTCTTTACTCGCCCTGAAGCGGCGGAGATCGTTTTCAACTCGTGGCTCTATCTTCAGAGGGAAAAACAGTTCAAACTGTTCGGTTACGTGGACGATCCGCTCCATTGGCGATGGTCGAGCGCACGCAACATATGCGAGGCAACCGGGGATGATTGAGGTCATCACGGATTGGAGGTGAACGTCTTGGGGATCGAAGCAGAGCTTCAAAGACGTGCGTTCCCAAGCTGGAGCTTGGGAACGAGGCGGGAACCTTAGATCGGATGGTGATGGCGTTACTGCCTTATCACTCGGGGAGCGTTACGATGCGTATGGCACCTGTTCTTGTTTTCATGTTTGGTATTTGGAGCGTGGCGGCCGCTCAGCAGGCGGATCCGTGCGTCATTCCCCGACCCGCGTCCGTAGAAATGTGCGAGGGGACCTTCACGCTCGACCCACACACCACGATTCTCGTCGATCCGGGACACCCCGAACTGAACCGGATCGGGCGATGGCTGGCCGATTTCTTGAGGTATGCGACCGGCTACCGGTTGACGGTGGATTCGTCGCCCGCCCCGGATGCCGCCGGCACGACGATCCTGCTGCGTCTCGCCGATACCGAGACCGGTTTGGGCGAAGAGGGATACCGGCTGACCGTCGCGGCGAATCGTGTGACCGTCTGCGGTCGACGACCGGCCGGCGTGTTCTACGGCGCGCAGACGTTCAGACAACTACTCCCGCCGGAGATCGAAGGCTCACAGCCGGTGACCGGCGTGGCATGGACCGTGCCGTGCGTGCGGATCGAAGACCGCCCTCGGTTCCGTTGGCGTGGGATGCATTTGGACGTGGCCAGACACTTTCATGACAAGGAGTTCGTCAAACGGTACATCGACTACATCGCGGCATACAAGATCAACGTCTTCCATCTGTATCTGACCGACGACCAAGGCTGGCGAATCGAAATCAAGAAGTATCCCCGGCTGACCGAAATCGGCGCGTGGCGCAAGGGGACGGGAAAACACTGCTTTGACGGCCGAGGGGATCAGGAGCGCTACGGCGGCTACTTCACGCAGGACGGCATCCGCGAGATTGTCGACTACGCGCGCGAGCGGTTCATCACGGTCGTACCCGGGATCAGCATGCCCGGCCACAGCCAAGCGGCGCTGGCCGCTTACCCGGAGCTGTCAAGCACCGGCGGACCGTTCGAGGTGTGGACCGGGTGGGGAATCTCCAAGGAAGTGATGGATCCGGGCAAGGAGGAAGTATTCCGCTTTGTGGAAGGCGTCCTCGACGAAGTGACCGAACTATTCCCCGGTCGCTACATTCACTGTGGCGGTGACGAGGTGCCGCGCGATCGCTGGAAGGAAAGCCCTTACGCCCAGGAGCGCATGAAAGCCGAGGGGCTCAAGAGCGAAGACGAGTTACAGAGCTACTTCACCAAACGAGTGGAGCGGTTCCTCACCTCCAAGGGACGGCTGTTGGTGGGCTGGGACGAGATTATCGCCGGGGGACTGGCGCCCAACGCGGTCGTCATGTCGTGGCGCGGCACAAACGGCGGCATCACGGCCGCCCGAGCGGGCCACGACGTCGTGATGGTCCCCAATCGCGAGACCTATTTCAACTTCATGCAACACGCCGAACGGAAAGGACCGGGGGCCACGGGCTACCTGCCGCTGATGAAGGTCTACCACCTCGAACCCACACGAGGTATGACTGCCGAAGAGGCCAAACATGTGTTGGGCAGTCAAGCCTGCCTGTGGAGTGAGTACCTGCCCACGTCGGCCGACGTCGAGTACTTGCTCTTTCCGCGCATGTTTGCCATGGCCGAGGTGGTTTGGTCGCCCGCCAACCTACGCGAAGACGAGGACTTCCTGCGGCGAGTGCCCGTCGGCCTGGCAAGGCTTAAGCGGGCGGGAGTGAACTACTACGACGGGAACGAGTACTTCCCGAAGTGAGATAGAGATTTCGAATTCATCCAAGCCTCAGGATCCACCCCTGTGACTTTGGGAAAGGAAACGCAGCCATGAGTTCGGGAGCGGGACGGGACGACATTGATGGTTTGGCGGGAATCAATCGGAAGAGGTTGTTTGTAGGGAGTTGTTTTGGCGTGGGCGCCAGCGCGATGACTTTCGTCGCGATCAGCGCCGTCATGGGGCCGCTGAAAGAACACTTCGTGCTGACCAACGAGCAGGTCGGGTGGATCGGCGGGGCGGCCATGTGGGGCTTCACGCTAACGATCCTCACGTTCGGCTCTCTGTGCGATGTCGTGGGCATGAAGCTGGTGTTGCGGTTGGCCGTTGTGGGGCACATGGCTGGAGCACTCTTGATGATCTTTGCCAACGGATTCGCCATGCTGTTCGCCGGCGCCCTGACGCTGTCCATGGCCGACGGCTTGGTGCAGGCTGCCTGTAATCCGTTGGTAGCAACGATCTACTCCGACCGGAAAACGGAGATGTTCAACAAGTTTCATCTTTGGTTTCCCGGTGGAATTGTTTTTGGCGGGCTGCTTGCGTTTGTCCTGGATGAGATGTCGATCGGTACTTGGCAGGTGAAACTGGCCTTGATTCTGCTGCCGGCGATGACTTACGGCGTGTTTTTCTTGGGGCAGAGGTTTCCCGCCACGGAGAGAGTCCAGTCGGGTGTCACCTTCGGGCAAATGTTCAAGGAAACGTTTTTTCGGCCTCTGTTCCTGGTCCTTCTCGTCTCGATGATGATGACCGCGTCCGTGGAGTTGGGGCCGAATCGCTGGGTGCCGGCGGTCCTGCAA
>JADHUC010000162.1 GCA_016784735.1 Pirellulaceae bacterium
AGGCGGGCACTAGGCTGTGGGACATCCGAGTGGAACACAAGACCCGACCGGTGATCAACGACGATTTGATCCATGCCGAGGGTGGTGCGTGGAAGCTGAAGACCGGCGAAGCAGCCCCGTGGAAGTTCGAACGTTCCTACGGATGCGGGCAGATCGCAGCCAGCACGCATCTGATGCTTTTCCGATCCGCCACACTCGGCTATCTCGATTCGACGCGCGACGTGGGCACTGAGAACTTCGGCGGCATCCGCCCAAGCTGTTGGTTCAGTGCGATCCCTGCCGGCGGAATGGTTCTGGTACCCGACGGTTCGTCCAAGTGCGCGTGCAGCTACCAAACAAGGGCGTGGCTGGCTCTGCAGCAGCAAGAATAGCCAATCGCGCAGTTCGTCGGTTCCCGTTCCAGCGGCGCCCCGCTATATTGCGCCGGATCGTCGTTTAACCCGAAGCCGGAGGCGATGGCGGCCATGGGTATAGATCGTCCACGCGTAGCGCCCGCCATCGCCTCCGGCTTCGGGTTAAACGAGACCGCAAACGAATGGACAAACGCTGACTATGACGGCAACACTTCCTATCAAACGAGTGCACCACATCGCACCATTGTCGAGGTCGCCGTGTACGGCCGCACGCCGGAAGAAGTCTGATTCGTTCAGGCTGTATTCTGATCGATGACGAGACGGGTCAGGCTAGGAAATGGCTATTAGAGCGAACAAGAGGGAATCCGTGATGAAGAAACTCCAATGCCTGGCCGCTGCGATGCTACTGCTGCTGGCCGCTCACGAAACTCGCGGCGCCGACGTGTCCGGCGAGATCAAGAAGCCGGACCAGTCGCACGGCGCGGGCGTCGATTATCGGCTCGTCGGCGACGCGTCGTTCGGTTGGCAGCGCGGACACTTTGCCGGCGACCTTGACATCAACGGGTACAGATTCACCATGGAGACGGGCGGAGGGAATCAAACCGTTTTCTCCGGCGTGATCTCCGGTGCCGGCAGCTTTGTCTGGAACGGCGGTGGAAACGGACGATGGCAGACCACTCCCTCGTTCTTCAAGGGCGACAAGCCAAATACGTCCAGCGGGACGTTGACCATCCTTCGCGGCACACTCGCATTTGCCAAGCCGGCAGGCGTTACCGCGCACGCAGGTGATCGCTTGGTGCTTGGCGGTGGGACCAACCAGGCGATCGTGCGTTTGGACGCCTCACATCAGATCAACGATGCTTGTGACCTCGTGATCACCGGAAAGCACGAAGGACGCATTTGGACACAGGGCTTCTCCGAGACGGTGGGGACGTTAGATCTGCAATCGTTCGGTTACATCGACCTTGGCGATGGAAACAGCGTACTGACGTTTGCCGATAGCAGTGGCGCCAAATGGGACCTGTCCAAAACGCTGACTGTACAAAACTGGACGGAGGACCAAGACCGGATTCTGTTTGGCGCAGGCGAGCCCGGATTGACCGAAGATCAGCTCTCTCGACTTGGCTTCGAAAATCCTTCGGAAAGCCCCCCCGGTTTGTACTCGGCCAAATTGCTGCCGGACGGTCAGATCGCCCCCGATCGAAAAGTCGAGGCCGTGAACCCGCCCTTTGACGTCACGGCCGCGGCGAGAGCCGAGCGAAGGAAGCTCTACGAAATTTCCGGGCGCGCGAACTTGAGTGGCACAAACACGCCGCTCGCTGACGGCACACGGATTTCGTTCTTCGGCGACTCGATCACTTGGCAGAACGTCTACATCAGCGAGATTGAAAGATCACTGCGCGCGAGTGAAGGTACTCGCGGTCTCGACCTTCAACTGCGAAACCACGGCATCAACGGCGGCGGTGTGCTTTCAGTACGTGACGGCGTGGAGAAGGCGGCCTACGTGGACGCCAAGAACCGTGACGGCAAGCAGGCGTCGTTCGCCGAAGTGATCGCGGTGGACAAGGCCAGTGTGGTCGTGGTCTTCATCGGTATCAATGATGCCTGGTGGCGAAACACGAGCCCAAAGGACTTTGAGCAGGCCCTGCGCGATATTGTATCGGCCGCGCGGGCCAACGAAACGAATTTGGCCCTTGCGACCTTGACCGTGTTTCGCGAGAAGCCGGATGGGTCCAATCCGATCGACCCAAAGTGCGATCAGTTTGCCGAAATCACGCGCAAGGTGGCCAGTTCGACGAACACCACCTTGGTTGACCTGCGCAAAGTGTTCCTTGCCTATCTGCAGAATCACAACGCCGAGTTGCGAGTCGATGGCAGCCTCAACTCTGTAAGCATGGGCGTGTTGACCTACGACGGGGTCCATCCCAACGCCACGGGCAACTTGCTGCTGGCCGATCACATCGCTCAAGGAATCTACGAGGCGTCGAAACGATGAGCCGCTCGATGTCATTTGCCAATAGAAGATAGGAAGTAGTGACTGTGAACCGATCGAAGAACTGCGTTCAGAATAACGCATTGCGATATAGTCCGGCCCTGGTCCTCGTGCTTATGCTGGGCACGATCGCGCATGCGGGCGATTGGCCTCAGTGGCGGTCCGATTCAGCTCGCAATGCAGTGACGCCAGACGAACTGCCGGCAGAGATGCACCTCCAGTGGGTACGTCAATTGTCGACGCCGCGGCCGGCTTGGCCGGCGAGCCAACCGTCGCTTCGATTCGATGTGTCGTATACGCCGGTCGCCGCCGGCAAGTTGCTGTTTGTTCCGTCGATGGTGACCGATTCGGTGACCGCTTATGACACGGATTCGGGCGAACTGAAATGGCGCTGTTTTGCCGGTGGCCCCGTTCGTTTTGCACCCATCGTTCACGATGGCAAAGTCTACTTCGGGTCTGACGATGGATACCTGTACTGCGTAAACGCTGCCGATGGACAGTTGTTGTGGCGTTATCGTGGCGGTCCGACGGAAAGGAAAGTGCTCGGCAACGAACGGCTGATCTCGAGTTGGCCGATTCGCGGAGCGCCTGTGCTGCATGACGGAAAGATCTATTTCTCGACCAGCATCTGGTGTTTCATGGGGATCTTCGTCCATGCCGTCGATGCCAAGACGGGTGCGGGTGTTTGGACGAACAGTGGCGACGGTGCCAACTACCAGCCGCAGCCCCACGGCGGTGCCATCTCGTTCGCTGGTTTCATCCCTCGCGGGTACCTGGGAGTCAGGGACGATCGGCTGGTAGCGCCGGGCGGTCGCACGACTCCCGCGTACTACGACCTGGATTCAGGGCGGCTGATCGAATTCCAGTGGGGAAGGAAAGGCAGCCGAGCGTGGCAAGTCTATGGCGATGTGCTAACGCTTACGGCCGGAACCAAGCAGGTCACGGCCGCCAGCGGTGTCGTGACCATGGGAGACTGGAAGGGCACGTTCGACGGTGAACCATGGAGCGTACTGGCAGCCGACGAGAAGCTGTTCGTCGTCACGACCGCGGGTTGCATCTACTGCTATGGTGCTCGGAAGGTGACGCCGACGGAGTACGGACTGAGTGAGCACAGTACAACGGGCGACGAGCATATCGGCATCAAACCGTCGCGTGTGCCTAGGGCGTCGGTTGAACTGCCGGACGCAGTGTTCGAGGCCGCAAACCAAAGCGCGGGTTATGGCATAGTGCTCGGCGTCCCAACTGAGCCCACGGTCGAGCGTTTGCTTCGCAACTCCAAGGTTCACTGGATCGCACTCGATTCAGATTCCGAGAGAGCCGACGCGTTCCGGCGGCGCATGACGGATGCCGGTATGTATGGCACTCGCGTGTCTGTGCACGTGGGTGACCTAGCGGACAATTCGTTGCCACCGTACCTGGCCAACCTGGTCGTCTCGAAAGGCCGCACACACGTGGACGCCGAACAAGAGACGGTATTCGTTCGGAACGTCTTCCGTATCTTGCGACCGTATGGAGGCAGGGCCTTTTTGGAGGTCGGGGCCGCGCGGTTGCGCAAGTATGTGGACGCGGCCAAACTGATCAAAGCGGAAGTAAGGCCAGTCGGTGACAATTGGTCGTTGCTGGTTCGAGACGGTGCTTTGCCCGGTGCGGCCGACTGGACGCACAACTATGCCGACGGTGCCAACAGTTCCGTTTCCAAGGATGAGCTCGCCCGAGCGCCGTTGGGACTGCTGTGGTTCGGCAACGGGCCGCCCAACGACGAGGTGCTGCCACGTCATGGCCACGGTCCCGCGCCGCAGGTCGCCGCCGGCAGACTGTTCATCGAAGGCGGCAACATGCTTCGCAGCTTGGACATCTACACGGGGCGCCTGCTGTGGCAGCGGCAACTGGATGGACTGGGCGAGTTCTACGACCGCACGGGCCATCAGCCGGGGGCCGGCGAAACCGGAAGCAATTACGTGTCGCTGGCCGATTCGGTCTATGTCATATACGGCGACAAGATACTGCGGCTCGACGCCGCCACCGGAAAGACAGAGGTTGAATTCGTGTTGCCGGACGACGACGATCCCGCGGCGCCGAACTGGAGCTACATCGCCGCTTGGGAAGATGTGTTGGTCGCCGGCGCCTCGCCGATCGGAGTGACCAAGGACGGTTTCGTGCCTCAGCGATACTCTTCGGCCAGTAAGCGTCTGGTGGCGATGGATCGCCGAAACGGCCGAATCCTGTGGACCCTCAACGCGGAATACAACTTCCGGCACAACAATATCGCGGTCGCCGCCGGCAAGGTGTTTTGCATCGACGGACTATCGAGAGCGAAACGTGACTTGCTGAAACGCCGTGGCGGCTCGCTCGACGAATACCAGCCACACCTCTTGGCGATGGACGTGCGAACGGGCCGAATCGTCTGGAGTACCGACCAGGATGTGTTCGGCACGTTTTTGAATTACTCGACCGAGCATGACGTTTTGCTGCAAGCCGGTAGCGCCCATCGCGACCGGGCGGAGGATGAAGCGAACGAAGGCATGGTGGCCTATCGAGGCAGCGACGGCTCGGTCATCTGGAAGAATCTCGGCCTGTCTCATATGGGGCCCTGCCTACTTCTGCGTGACAGAATCATCGCCCAGGGTCCCGCGTATTCGCTGCTGACCGGCGAAAGGATTTCACGCAAGCATCCACTGACAGACCGGCCGATCGAATGGCGATACACACGCACGTATGGCTGCAACACGGCAATCGCGGGGCAGCACCTGATCACTTTTCGGTCGGGTGCGGCCGGCTTCTGCGACCTGGAGGGGGACAGCGGCACGGGGAACTTTGGCGGTTTCAAATCGAGTTGCACGTCGAATCTGATCGTGGCCGGCGGATTGGTCAACGCTCCGGAATACACACGCACCTGCGCGTGCAACTATCAGAATCAGACATCGCTGGCCCTTGTGCACGATCCCCAGATGGACATGTGGACGTTTAACGATCTCGCTTGGGACGGAAGACCGGTTCGCCGCGCGGGAATCAACCTCGCAGCACCGGGTGACCGGCGCAGCGACGACGGGACGCTGTGGCTGGACTATCCCAGCGTCGGAGGCCGATCGCCGGATATCCCGGTCAAGATGGAACCGGCCGACGCAAAGAGCTTTCGCCACCACAGTTCCCTCGTTCGCGTCCGACCCGGCAGCGCCGGCTACAACTGGGTGGCCGCCTCGGGCATGGAAGGCGTGCGTCGAGTGACCCTTACGCTGGCCAAGGGGGAAGTACCACCCCGCACGTACACAGTGCGACTTCACTTCGCCGAGATGCAAGACGTCAAACCAGGCGAACGGGTGTTTCGCATTGCCATCCAAGGTCAAGAGTCGCCTGGGGCTCTGGACATCGCGAAAGAGGTGGGACGGCGGACCGCGCTGATCAAACAGTTCACGGGCGTCGAAGTCACCAACGAGCTTGCCATCGCACTCACCCCGATCAGCCGAAGTTCAAACGCCACGCCCGTTATTTGTGGAATTGAGGTCGTCGAGGAGAAGGCGTCTCTCGGCAACTAGGTGACTTCGCGCTGCGATCGTCACTTGGCTTTCCAGCGATCGGTGATTTCGCTCCACGAGGGGGAATGCATAGGCGTCACTTCCTCAAGAAGCGGTTCTCGTTGGATCACCTGCTCGAACATCCGGGAAATTGCCTCGCCCATTTGCCACAGGGCGTGGCGGAAATTTGCCTCGTCGGCTAGTTCGACCATTTCCGGATAACTTAGGCCGCCGGTTTGTTGGCTCAACTGCGTGTCGCATTGCCAGCCGGAGTCGGTTTTGGTCAGCGCGTACTGCTTCAGCAAACGCGAGTTGCGAATCCGTTGGTAGCGGCGGTTTTCTGCTAGGACGCTCAACAGCAGCAACTCGTTTTGTGGCGTCCAGCCGTCAGGGAACTTGTCGGCCAGTGCTCCGCGCGGTCGGGCAACTCGCATGTAGTGTGTCTGTATGGCCTCGATTGGCGTGTCGGCCAAATCGGCCAACAGATCGGCCCAGTCGAGTTTGAATTCCTTGCGTCCAATTTCGTGAAATGTCACAAGGTCTTGGATCGGCCGATTCGCCGGCGTGTACTTGCCGTCCAGCAGATTCAGCGTGATTCCCGGCTGGACGGACTTGATCAGACTATCCCCGACAACATGGGCTATCCAGCCAAACAGGTAGGCCACCTTGCGCTCGCCCGGCCCGAACAGCTCGATCGCATCACGTGCCGCAGCAGCAAAATAGTCAGGCAGACGATCCCACGGGATAGAATAACTCGCTTCGTCCCGACTCCACCCGAACGCCACATGGGCTCGGCCGTAGAAAAACCGGTGAATATCACGCGGTGTGTACTGCCGGTCCGCAAACTCCAATGTCCACGGTTTCACCGGGCCGCCGGTGATCGGGCTGTTCGCCAACGCGACAGTCCCGTAGCCAACTTCTTCGCCGGTGTCGACGCAAATTGCCTCGGGCAGCGTCTGAATATCGGAGCCAAGATACGAAGCAGCGAGATAGCTGGTCCAATGGCGCTGGATGGCCGGCGCGATGGGTAGTTTCTTCTCCCGGGCCGCTTTGGCCGCTAGAATCGCGTACATTGTATGGCCAATGATACCGCTCATTGTTTATGCCTCGATTGTGGTGTGCGTCAAGCGTCGCATACTGGGCAACAGACTACGGCGGAAGCACGCGCCGTGGCATTTGGAGCTTCGACGACGTAGAATACTGAATATTGTAGCGACCGCGCCAGGGTGTGCTCCCGATGCCGGTCGGGGTCTTGCTTCAACGTCTACAGTTTACCCCTTGTCGGACGAGGTGACATGGCCACGAAGCACCCCAATAAACACATTCGCCAGGCGCTCGAATATGCGGAGGCCCAGGGATGGACAGTTCGGAAGGCCGGTCCTCGAGCCCATGCTTGGGGGCGGATTATGTGTGGCCATGGGCATAGCGAATGCCGGATGTCGATTTGGTCCACACCTCGCAGCCCGCAGGACCACGCGAGAGATATCGAGCACAAAGTGGACCGGTGTCCTGGACCGGCGTCCGAGGCCGCGGATGATACTGACCACCATGCGGAGAATTGACGATGGCAAAGTACTTTAGCCTTATTGCAGCCGCCGACGCTTGTGACTCGCCGATATCGGACGAGCAACTGTTCGACGTGACGGACGCGCTTGGTGACGCTGGTTGCACCGACTGCTCGGTGATGGCCCACCGCGACGGCTTGGAGTTGGCTTTTCATCGCCAGGCGGATTCGCTCGAAAAGGCAATCTCAACCGGGATCCGTGATGCGAAGCTTGCGGGGCTCACGATCTTACGCGTCGAACTGAACCAAGAGGCGATTGCCGAAACTCTGCCGGTCGCGTCGTAGTGACGTTTGCGCGGTGGCTCCGTGTGCCCGTCGAGCCGACCCTTGACTTTGCACGGTTCTGGAGTTTCTCCAACCTGAATCCAGAGCCAGGTATTTCCGGTGGACGGTTACGTCCCATTCCCGCGTCGCACCCTGCGTCTCGCGCGGATCGTTTGTCGCGGCGCGCGGTTGTTCGTCGAGAAATGGTCCCCGGAAGACCATTCGACCGGGCATACTGCTATACTGGATGACCACCAGCAACTTCTAGGGAGGATTCGCCGTGTTTGAGACCACTACCAGACGGTTTGCTCGCAGTCCATTCGCCTCGTTCTTGTCTTCACCAAAGTGGACGATGGCCCGATCGACACCTTTCTTTCTTGTCTTGTTAGTGATGGTTCTTCCATTCGCAAAACCGCTCAAGGCCGACTGGCCGATGTACCGCATGGATGCTGGACGGACCGGCTACACTTCCGAAGCGCTGCCCGAGCAACTGTCGTTGCGATGGGCCCACAAGTCAATGCATCCGCCGATGCCCGCCTGGCCGCGCAGTGATCGCATGACCTACGATCGTGCCAATCACGTGGTCGTTGCTGACGCAAAGGTGATTTTCGGCAACTCGGCCGACGGGATTGTCCGTGCCTTGGACGTGGATTCTGGAAAGGTCCTTTGGCGAGCCTACACCGACGGTCCGATTCGGTTTGCACCGGCGGCCTGGCAAGATCGTGTCTTTGTCGCCAGCGACGATGGCCACTTGTATGCCCTGTCGCTGAAGGATGGCCAGCTACTCTGGAAACAGCGCGGCGGACCGGACCATAGTTCGGTCTTGGGCAACCAGCGACTAGTCTCCAAATGGCCGGCTCGCGGGGGCCCGGTTGTCGTCGGCGACGTCGTCTATTTCGCCGCCGGGATTTGGCCGTCGGACGGTATCTTCCTTTACGCCCTGGACGCCGACAGCGGCAATGTCCTGTGGTGCAACGACGATTCCGGCGAGATCTACATGCCTCAACCGCACGGCGGTGCCAACGCGAAAAGCGGCGTTTCGGCTCAAGGCTATCTGGCTGCCGCGGAGGACCGTCTTTTTGTTCCTACCGGCCGAGCTGTGCCCGCTGCGTTCAACCGCCTTACCGGTGAATTCCAATACCTGCACCTGCAGAAGTACGGTCACAACGGCGGGTCGTCGATTTTGGCGGTCGGCGAGACGTTCTTCAACAACGGCCTTGGCTTCAGCAGCACGAGCGGCGAAAAAACGATTACTCTGGGCGCTGGCCCACTGGCCGCGATTCCCGATGGTTTGGTTCGAGCAGACGGCAAGAAACTCGAAACGTATCGCTGGGTGGAAGCGGAGCAGCCGGACCGAAAGGGCCAACCGGTCAAAAAGCGATCGCTCGAACGCGAATGGCCCATCGACGACATAACGAACACGACTGCGTTGATTGTTGCCGGCGACAAGATTGTCTGCGGGACCGATGGGAAGATCGCGTTGATCGACATGACGACCAAAGACGCGGTCTGGTCGGGCGAGGTGGACGGCACCGTCTACGGCCTGGCGGCGACCGATGGCAAGCTGCTGGTCAGCACGGATCGCGGGCTGATCTACTGCTTCGAGGAAGCCACGGAAGTTACGAGTTCAGACACACAGACTGACGCGATCATCGTCCCCAAAACCAATGAGCGATATGCCCAGGCTGCCGAGGAAATTATTGAAGTTGGCGGAATCACCGAAGGCTACTGTCTCGACTTGGGCTGTGGCGACGGTTCGTTGGCCTACGAATTGGCTCGACGCACAAGACTTCACATCTGCGCCGTGGACGACGATCCAGCCATGGTCGCTGCGGCCCGCGAGAAGTTGACGGCCGCCGGGATCTACGGTGTTCAAGTCACGGTGCAGCAACGTGACCTGGAAGCCACGGGTTATCCACAGTACTTCGCCAATCTGATCGTCTCGGGGCGATCAATCGGCGAGGGCGAAGGCTCGCTTCCGGTAGCCGAGGTGAAAAGGCTGCAACGTCCCTCTGGTGGCGCCATCTGCATCGGCAAACCCGGTAAGATGAAGGTGCAACAACGAGACGCTCTTGCCGGTGCAGGCACTTGGACGCATCAATACGCCGACGCCGGCAACACGCTGGTCAGCGACGACACGCTGGTGGGCGGGCGGCTGAGCATGTTGTGGTTTCGCGACGTCGACTTTGATATCCCCAGCCGACACGGTCGCGCCCCGGCCCCGTTGTACGATCGTGGTCGTTTGTTCCACGAAGGCAACGATGGCATTGTCGCGGTCGACGCCTACAACGGCCACGAACTCTGGCGATACGAGATCCAGGGATTACTGAAAGCGTACGATGGCGATGAATTGATGGGGGTGGCCGGCACCGGAAGCAACTGCTGCATCGGCGGCGACAGTGTCTATGTGCGCGACGGCAAACGATGCTTGAAGCTGGACGCAGCAACCGGAACGCTGGTCCGAGAATTCCAACCGCCACCGCGACCGGACGGGCAGCCCGGTACGTGGGGGTACGTTGCTTGGGTCGACAACGTGCTGTACGGCACCGTGGCCGTGGACGAGCACGTGGTCACCTACCGATACCGTGACACCACCGGCGACATGAGCAGGCTGTTGACCGAATCACACAGCTTGTTCGCCATGGACGCGGAGACAGGAGATTTGATCTGGACCTACAAGGCCACGGATTCGATACGGCACAACGCCATAGCAATCGGAAAAGGCAAAGTGTTCTTGATTGATCGCCCTATAGCCATGTTCGACCGCGAGAAACGACCGAAAACCAAGGAACACCAGACCGGAAAGCTGTTGGCATTGGACGCAAAAACGGGCACGCAAGTGTGGACGGACGACGCGGACATCTACGGCACGATGTTGGCGGTCAGCGAAGAACACGGCGTTCTGCTGATGAGCTATCAACCGACCCGATTCCGCTTGGATTCGGAGATCGGCGGCCGGATGACCGCATTCAAGGCGGAGGATGGCCAGAAGCTGTGGGAGAACAAAGCCGACTATGAATCGCGGCCTATGATCAACGGCGGCACGGTCTACGCACAAGGTGGCGCGTGGAGTCTGCTGTCGGGCGAACCGGAAGCCTTCAACTTCAAGCGATCGTACGGTTGTGGGATTCTGGCGGCCTCCAAGAACATGATGCTGTTCCGCTCGGCAACGTTGGGTTACTTCGACATCAAGCGAAACGACGGTATCGACGACTACGGCGGCATCCGGCCGGGTTGCTGGGTGAACGCCCTGCCGGCGGGCGGTCTCGTACTTCTACCCGACGCCACTGCAGGCTGCCGGTGCAGCTACCTGAACAAAGCGTGGGTGGCTCTGACACCCGTCGAGAGGTGATCGACCTCTCACGCCAACCGGCTTGCGGGACTATGGTGAAAAGCAGGCGGGGTATGATGATTTGTGGATGAAGACAAAGGAAACCTCTCATCGTTCTTGGCAGAAACGCAACAGCCGGTGCGAATGATGTCCGAGGTCCAAGCGGATTGCCTTGCCCGGCTGGACCTTTGATTCTTTCGGGTCTTGCTCTTGGAAGCTGTCAGGATACGCCAGACCTCCGCAACCGAAATCGCGGCAAGTGATCGCGTTTGCATCCTTGAATCCGAACCTCGCGAAGTCGATGGCCAACTCTCCCGTCACGGCGGCATCACTGTCGTTCAGCACCATGACAACCAGGTTGGCATCGCCTCGCCGCCAACCTGACGCAACAACCGGTTTGGCCGTGGTTGTCACGCGAATCCCGTTGTCCGCGCGCCAGTAGGGGATGAACTCGACCTGCTCGTCCCAGCCCATTTCGTCCAGCGGCTTGCGGTTGGCCGGGCCGCCGGCCGCCCAGGTTGTACCGTCGTGCACGGCAAGTAGTCCCCACAGATGTGCTCGCGCCGGCCGAGCCTCTTCGGGCTCGGTGCGGTTCCAATCCCAGAACTGATACAGGTAGAACTTGTCGCCAAAGGCAAAGGGACTGTACCGAGCGGCCACTTTGCGTAGGTCAATGATCCTGGTGTAATCCTTCGGCAGACTTGGATCGTGGGCCAGCTTGCTGCGATAATTTGCTGTGTTCTCTTCGCCCTCGACCAGCCAATCGCAGAAGCTCCACGCGTACATGTTGTTGTCGCCGGACATGTGCACGAACACTTGGTTCAGCGGATTGACGGACTTCATGATCACGTACAGTCGCCGCATGAACTCGCGGTCGGAAGTGCTGTTGTCCAGGTAACAGTGAATCGGGAACTGGCCCTCGTCCGTCAGATATCGCACCGTTTTGTCGAGGTGCCACATATAGAAGTCCTGGTACGACGAAGTCTCGGAGCGGATGCGGACACTGGACGACTTCTTCTTGGTATCCGGATCGTACGGGACGGGAGCACGAGCATCGTCGCCGCCCCACTCGAATCGGTATTTGCGGTACTCCGGAGTGTTTGCATCGGTGGTGACGATATTCAAGTACAAACAGTACGTCTGCTTGCGCTCGTCCCACATCTTCCTGTAGTTGTCTTTCCTTTTCTCGATGTACTCAGGATCGAACGCGTTGGGTTCCCAGAAGTTCAAATAGTTCCAGTGGCCGCTCCATCCTTCGGTGTACAGCGGCCTTATGTTGAACAACTCCTTGTCCGCATCGCTGGTCCAAGTGCAGTCGTCCACTTTGGACCTGCGGTAAAGGGTAGACCGCGGCCGCACGGGCAAAGCCTGCAAGCCGAATGAGTATTCCCGCTGCTTGTCGATGACGGTGGGCTCGTCGATCAGCAAGAATCGCACCACGTATTCCTTATCGCCCGGGACAAGCTCCTGTTTCGCGGCATTGACGTACGAGAATTGCAGGCCCCGCTCTTCGTCGCCGATTCGCATGCCGTGGATTGGAGCCGTCGACTGCTTCTCTTGCGAGCTTGCCCCCAGACGCTTGGGGAAATACTCCGCCGGATTCCAGAGCGTGGCGAACTCAGGCTTGATGGGGATCTCGATCGCAAGGAAGTCGATTTCCGTCGGCTCTGACGCCGAGAGCGTGAGCGTATTGCGACTGAAGCCGTCGAATTCGATCCAACCCTCCCCGATCACCGTCAATCCGTCGAGTGCGGACGACGCGCGGAAAGCCACTCGAAGGTCCGTGACCTCGGTAGTCGCGAAATCGCTCTCAGGGAAGACCTTTGTTGTGCCGTCTTTTCCAAACACCAGGCGCGTGGGACCGGCCAGCACTTCCCGACCAAGAATACTCACCTGCTTCGGAAGTCCGCAAACCCCGAATGTGTAATCGCGACCCCAGCACGAAACCGTTCGGTCCGAGACGCGCAACGGTACCCACGGCGCCGGCACCGTTTTGGTTATACCGAGCGAGTTGCCGAGCCACTCGGGCTGCGGGGCCTTTTCGAGCGTTTCCTTCAGCCGGACCGTCTGCTCGCCCAAATCCAATTCGGCAATCACGTCGTAGGTCCCCGGCGACAAGCCGCGACAGTCGACCTCGACGGTTTCCTGCAAATGCCGAAGGGCCGAGATCTCTTGGGAAAGGCTCGGTTCGGCGGCGCCCTGCGGGATAATCCGGAGACGACCGCGATTGGCGCGTGCCAATGTCGAAGTGCTGCCGAAGTCCAACACGGCCTTGAGCTTCTCTGGCGTCGGCAGATAACGCAATTGCAGGCTTAATTCCCGCGAAAACACGAATGGCACGCGGTGTTCCAACAGGGGCGTCCCTGCCTGATCGGCGAGTTGCACATGCACGACGCCGGCCATTGGCTGCGCGAGAGACGATGCGACGATCGTCTCCGCAGCTTGTCCGGCGTTGACGTTCAGCGAACGATGTTCCGGACCAAACACGGTCTCGTCGCCCGCCGTGACGGAAACTCGGTACTGCAATTCTTGCGTTTCTTCAGTATGGTTGACAGCCGCTGCAGCGATGGCAAGCTCGCCGTCGGACAGTTTGCCCGTGCCTCGAAGCCCGCAGCACAACGGCTGCGCGGAAAGCCGAAGATCAGCCAATGGACGAAGCGAATCGGGCTTGTGGTGCCAGATACCGTCGACCATGCCGAGCTGTCGTCCGCCGTGGACGAAGTTGATTCCCCAACTCCCGTCGGTTGACGCGCCCTCGCCGAATGCCGCGAATGGAATCGAAAACTCGATGGTCCAGAGGTCATCCGTCCAGGTCTGATTCGCGGACCAATCACCATTCCAACTGGCGTCTCCATTCCTTTCGTCGCGTTTGGCTCCAGCGCCGTTGATGCCGAAGAAGTACACATCCGCAGCGCCGGGCGGCGAGAGCAACAAGCCCACGTTATCGTCTGCAGTGATGTCGCCGTCACGCTCGCGCACCGTTGTCTTCAACGGCGATCCGACGTACACGTCGCGCTGCTGCTTGAACTTCTCGTCGATGGGAACGGAGAACAGACAATGTAACGCGTCGGAGCAGTATCCGACTCGGGCCACCGTGGCGTCGCCGTTGGCGACGCCCAGAACGCGATCGACCCATCCGGTGACTGCCGCGCTTCGCTGCCACTCGCCATCGCTACCGACGGCCCCATCCACATCGGGCGAAGACATCGTCGGGGCGGTCAATTGGCTGGCCCCCATTTTGGTGACGCCGTGCAATGCGGCAACTTCCGGCGCGGCAAGCGCTCGATTGAAGACCATGATTTCGTCCATGACCTGACCTGCACCGAAGCCCTCGTGCAAACAGAAGCCTCCGTTTTCTCGCGTAAACTGTGGCTCTAGAAGATCGGAGCTTTTCATGCCCCGCCGTTCGCCGTTGATGTACCATGCCTGCTCGCCTGGCTTGAAAGTAAAGGCCAATGGCACCCAAACATCTTTGTCCCATCCGTCCCACCATTGGCCGCCCCCCACGACATAGTTACGCCCGCCGCCGTTTACATAAACCCAGTTGTTGCCCGGCCAGAAGCGATACAACATCATCGAACACGTGTCCGAGTAGGCCGTCAGAAAACGGTGGTTACGTCCGTCGCCCGCCTTCCAGCCGACCGCTTTGAGCCAGAAGCTGATCGTGCCCTCACTCCGTGAAAAGATATCCTTGCCTCGATACGTGAGGCTCACATTTTCGTCCAGTACAACTCCGTGGCCCCGGATGCCTTGATCGAACTTCAGGTCTTCTTCGCTACCCTTCGAGAAAACCGTTTTGACCTCGCCCAACGCGACGTCCGGCGTTAGTCCCTGTTCGAACGAGACGTAAAGACGCAAATCACTCCTGTCCAGCGCCCGTCCCGGGGGCGTGAAAAACAAGATCGCAACTGCTCCCAACGCAGTCCATGTCACAACGTAGCTTTTGGTCATCCCGACTTCTCCCTGTTAGCTACTGGATGATTGAAAGGACCGGGTCAGTCGCAGTCCCAGCCGTGTTCGCGCGGGTCGAACCAGTCGTCGGGCGTGGCCGCAATGAATGGCTCAACGCCGGTCAGGCGCCATTCGCCCGGAGCGCGGCTGCCGCGAAGTGTGAATTCGATTCTTCGACCAGCTTCCACAGGCTTTGACTGCTCGTTCGGCGTGAATTGCCGTCCGCGCACCAGCAATTGGCCGCTTTCGACATCGCGGATGGCGTACGGGCGCTGGTGGCGGTTGAAGTAGGCAACCGGCCCACCAGTCGCACGGCTGTAGACGTATTGGGGCGTGTAGGACTGTCCTCCACTGAACGGTTCGTTGGCTTGCATCGGCTCGGACGGTACGTGCCAAACGACCTGCGCCGGGCCCGCGATCAGCACGGACGCCTGGGCCTTGCTGGTGACCTCGACGCGGTAAACTTGCTCCGCTCTTGTTCCCACCAGCTTCAGCGGCTTGTCCAGCGTCCACCCTTCTCGCGCAGCAGTCATTTCGGCCACGGTGCGACCGTTCGTGTCGAATGCGCGCACGTTCAACGGTGCATCGCCGCGAATTCGCGCCAGGATGCGAAGCACCACATCGCCGTCCATCTGCGGACGAACGTAGGCCGTACTGCGATTCGGTTCGTCTTTGGCGCCGCGCCCGAGGAACAAGAACAGGTCGCGGAACCAGTGTGGACGATCGGAGCTGTAATCCAGCCTGTGACCGAGGCTGGCACCGACCAGCATCGGCAAGAGTTGCTGGCGAAAAATGCGGTTGCCGCAGTAGGCGTACGGATGGTACGGGACGTGTTCGGTGTCGAGGTCGATGTCGGGCGCGAGGTCTGCGTAGCCGCGAGCGAGGTCCCAACCGATTTCGGCAAACTGGTCGTTATCGGTTAGGCCGTAAGCCCAATCGCAGGCGATCACGTCGTGCGGATCGCCGATGCCGCGGACTGGCTTGCCCAGCATCGTGCCCGTCAGGTGGGATACCATCATGTCGCGCAGCCGATGGTCGCCGAACACGTGGTGTTGCAGGACGAGCCCTTCGTACAGATAGACTTTCGGCCCTCCGAAAATGAGCGTCTTGCTGTCGTATTCGCGGTTCATCGTCACTTGGCGTGAATGGCGCGCCAAGGTTGCGATCTCGGGGTCGTGCGTTTCCTGATACGCCGTCGCCCAGAAGCGATTCATGTTGTAGTTCTCGCGTCCGCCAGCGAGCTTATCGGGACCAAACTGCTCGTTGTACTGTCGCGTGAATTGCACGGTGCCTTCGATAATCTCGTCCATCACCTCCTTCGCACGCTTGTAGCCGGTCAGGTGGTAGTAGTAGGCCAGGAAGTGCAGCTTCATGCCTTTCATGTTCCAGGGCTCGAAGGCGAAATTCGGGAACGGGAGTGCGCCGCCGCACGTGGCCATGTAGCCGGTTGGCGAGCCGCGCGTGTTGTAGTGGTTCACGTTCATATCCATGCAGTAACGGCTGGTGATCTCGCCGTCGTCGAAGAACCGCCGGTCGCCGCCGCGCATGAACAACAGCCACGGGATCAATTGCTGGTCGTATTGCGTGTTGTCCATCCAGCGGTAGTAGGTGTAGTCGCCGTGCTTCGACCAGCGCACCATGCCGAAACGCAACAGACCGTAATTGTTCTCGCTGATCCAGCGTGCCATGCTCAGCCGCCCCAGCCAGTCGGCGGCGCGTTCGATGTCCGGATAACGCTGCGGGTCGCAAGGCATGAGATCAAAGCCCATGAACGGCACACGCATCGCGCTTTGCGGATCCTGGCGCAACACGACAGGCCGCTGAGTCACGGCATTCAGTTCGGCCGGATCGCGCGACGTGCGGTCGTCGTGGAAGCCGATCACCAACTCGTGCGTGATGGCGGCGCCCTCGGCCGTATACATGAAGCCCTTCGATTCCTCGTAGTTGTTGACAAAGTGGCCGGCCTCCTTGGCAAACGGATATCGCTTCCAGGTTGGGTGGAAGTAGATGCGGTCGCCCATCAGCGCCCGGGGTTGGCACGACATGGGCTCGGCACGCTGCGGCCAGAAGTGGACGGTCATCTTTCCGTCGCGCGAGTCCAGGGCCGTCGGATAGGTCTGCCACGCGAAGCGTAGAGCGACACTAACGGCACGGCCGTCGTCGCCAATCGTTGCGAACCATCCACCGAGTTGCTGGCCGCCGTGCAACTCGGACCCATCGGCAGCCTCGATGGAGAAATGCTCGGGACCGTCCTGAAATGCCATTGCGCCGGTTGGTACCTCGTATGCGGCTGTGTCTGGCGATGCCTGGCCAAACTGCACTCGCCGGTCGGCGTTGATGTCCGGCGCTAGCGACAGCGAAAGGGCGCGCACTCCCATAGTTACGTCCTGCACCATCCACGTCAGTGTGTGGTAGATTCGCACAAACGATTCATCGCGGTGAAACTGGTAGCGCATGTCCAGTCGGGCGACCGCTTGATTATCGGTGTCGCGAAAGAGACCGGTCGCCTTCACGGTCGCTCGCGATGGCGTCGATTCTTCCAGTTCAGCCCGCCAATCAGTAAGCCGGCAGGGCGACGGTGACTCTCCGTTGTCGAGCCACAGGACGTGCGCAGCATCGGTCGGCTCGATAATCGCACGACCGTGGAGATCGACCTCGCTGAACAGCCGGGGCTCGGTGCGGTCGATCGTCACGCGCAGGTGGCCGGTGTCGATCGTCACGGTCTCATCGCTTTGTGTCCCGATCGGCTCGCCCTGCGGCGCAACAGCGGCCTCGCCGACCTCGAAGAAATAGGTCCGGTCCGTATCGGCGTTGAAATGGACGAGTAGCCACTTGATCCAATCATGTTCCGCGCCCCACCAGCCGGTTACCTCCACTTCGAAAGGAACTGGCCGGTCGCGATCGTCCACAATGCGTCCGCCGGGAATACTCGACAAGTCGCCTTTGGGAAAGACCAGCCCAACGCTTATCGGGAAGCCATGGATTACGTTGCCCCGATCCTCCGGCTCCAATACGTCCAGGCGAATGCGCGCGGGGGACTGCCCGGCGGCCCACGAAAATGATGTCATTACGACGCATACAACGAACACAATGAAACGATTGGTTCGAGAATCACGCCATGAAAGAAGCCTTGCGAAACCGTGTCTTCGCAGTTTGGCGAGTAAGAGTTTAGTGCTCATTCCTGGTAGACTCCTCCGTGGCAGCATCGTCCGATGAAGGCAGCCGTAAATCTAACATTCGGCCAGCTTCGGCAATAGGGCAAGACGTCGTTCATGGTGATCCAGGTCCGGGCGATGCGAGTCGACCAATCGTAATCGCGGCGCCAAACCCGTTCGATTCGCTAGTTGAATCGACAGTCCGGGCCGGGCGTTGGCTTCCAGCACGACGGGTCCGCAAACGGCATCCATCACAAAATCGACGCCCAAGTAGCCCATCTGGAGACTGTCACTCAGCTTCATAGAAGCCCGCAGGATCGTGTCCCAATGGGGCACGGAGCGACCGGCGATCGCGGCATGCGTGTCGGGATGCAGGTCGACGGCCCGCGAGTTGTGCACACCGCCGAACGTTTCGCCATCGGCCAAGTGGATACCGACGCCAACGGCGCCTTGATGGAGATTAGCCCGGCCGCGTGAGGCCCGTGTGGGCAGGCGAAGCATGGCCATCACGGGCATGCCCGAGTAGACAACGATACGGATATCGGGCGTCCCGCCGACAGCCAACTGGTCGAAGGCTTGATGCATGAGAATCCGTTGCTCGACCATGATCTGGTCGGCGTGTCCACCGAGAGAATAGAGACCGGCCAGAATTGCGGAAAGATGGTATTGGAAATCGCTCCGCGAGACTCTCTCGCGGCCAGCGGTGACCAGCAAATCCCCATCCCGTTCGACGATCACCAGGATACCGCGTCCCTCGCTGCCGCGCGTCGGCTTGACAACAAACTCCTGGCGGCCGTCGATCAACTCGAACACGCGCCGAACCGCACCTTGCCGGTCGATTACGGCATAGGTCTCGGGAACGGGAATGCCCTGCGATTGGCAAATCTGTTTTGTAATCAGTTTGTTGTCGACACGTGGATAGTGGCCGCGGGGATTACAGGGCAGCACATAGTCGGCGTTGCGCCGATTCATGCCAAGGATGCCCACCTCGCGCAGTTCGGAGGGCCATGCCCAGAATCGCCATGGTGCGCGTGCCATCCAGAAGTCCCCTAGTGCTCGCCGCCGATCATGTCGCGAAAACGCCACGGTTCGAGCAATTGATACCCCGTATAGCGGCCAATCAGGATCATGCTTGCCACCGTGAAGAAGTGCAATTCGGGATACCTGAACAGCAACTGGGCCACCGTCTCCCAACGCAGCAACAGGTAACAGCAGACGCCGACCAGCAGCGTGCCGGCCAGCAACTGCAGGGCAAATTGCACACCATCTTCCTGTGACGTGACGTAAAATCGCTCGACCATCATCGTCAGGATGACCATGGGCAGCAGCACGGAATGCGCGCCCGGTGTCAAGTTCAGGTAGTCAAGCAAAGAAATGCCGAACACCAGGCACAGCACAACCAGCGTCAGCATCACGCTCAGCCGCGGGAGCATCAGCAGTTTCAGTCGATCGAGCAGATTTCGGGTGAGCAGTCCCAGGACGACGACGGCGGATAATACCAATAGACCCGTCCACCAGTCGGCGAAAACAAAACTCAGTGCCAACAGCGTCGGTGTGAAGGTCCCGGACGTACGGATTCCGATGACGTTGCGAAAAATGCAGGTGACCAGCGCCCCCAGAGGCATCAACAAGATCAGCGACAGAACCTCGTGCATCTCCAACGGCAGTCGTGTCAAATCGAGGATATCCATTGGACGGCGAGTCGCCCACGTCATGCCCTGTGGCGCACCCGGCAGCCGGACGATGGCATACCGAGTTTCCAGTTCTTCGAGATTGTCGTTCAGGACCACATCGGCCGCGTCGCTCCGCACGGAAAGATAGTTGTACGGCAATCGCCGCGCATGGCCAGCCGTGGGATCGAACGGCGTCCATTGTTCGTCCAACAGTACTTCAACCCAAACCGACGGCCGGTGGGAACGATCTTCCCGGATTTGAAACCCAGCCATCAGCCGAGCCGGAAGATGAGCGGCTCGACACAGCGCCACCATCAAACGGGCTCGTCCCAGCGGTCTGGCTTCGCCCTCGGCCAGGGCCTTCGCAGCCGTGATCGGAGCGTCGTCGTCGTCCGCTTCGATCTTACTGCGGCAGAATTCGAAAACCCGGGTAGCCAGCGTGTTGGGGGAAATCGACTCGGGCTCGAATTCGGCCGCCGTGTCTCGGATGGCCACGCTTTCGACCTCGATCCCGCCGGCGGATGCCAGATAGCGGGCGAGGGCCTGCGGCTGAGGTACCGCAGTTGGACTATCAGCCTGACGGTCCGACGTCGCGTCTAGCTGCAGATCAAAACGGACGGTCAATCGACATTCGCCTCGTTTCTCGACGACGGCGACCACTTCGCGCGTCTCTGAACCGGATCGTTCTGCCGGCGAGGTGCGGAGATTGGATTGCCGGAGATCATTACGATACACGCGGCAGTTTCGCGTGTCCTGGGGAAACGCTACATGGAATTTCGAGCCCGGCCGGCCGGTTTCTCCTTCGATGTCGTACGTGAGCCGCCAGACCGCTTCATCGCGACCGTCATGTGAGTTGTGCCTGGAACGATAGCGCAAACCGACCGCCACGCCGCCCGCAAGCAATAGCAGCGCAACGACGTAGCGAGTAGCTCCGTTACCGTTCACGGCGTCTTTCCCGTATCATTCGCGTTCCCATGTGAACCAAGGTTCAATTCTAGTTCGACCAATCACACCGAGCGAGAGCTTAGTAGAGGAATGTCCACCATTTGCCGAACGGGGAATTGCTCGTCTGCCACGAACGCTGGCGGGATGAAGCGACGCTTGACGAGCCTCTTGTCGCCCAACTAGCATAAGGCCAATCCTCGCGCCAGGCGATTTCGCATTGGCTTGGTCGGGAGGCAGGAGTTAAACCGAGCCTGGTGTTACGGATTGGGCTTGAGAAGCAGGAGAGGAAAAGCATGAATGGCGATGTATGTATCGCTTTCCGGGCCGTCATATGCGGCATGATGATCTGTGTGCCGCTGTGCCGGACGGATGCCAATGCGGACGAGGCGGCCGTACGCATCACCGAGCAGCCGGTAGTGATTCCCACGTACCAGGTGGGGCCCGCTGATCCCAACCCCATGTTCTACAACCGCGAGTCGTACCAGGGCGCCCAGAAGCGAATCTACCCATATGCCCTTCAGGATCACCTGACGCATGTCCTGCGAGACAAGGCGTACACGTCGCTGAACCTGGAGAACAAGTACGTTCAACTCTCGGTGTTGCCGGAACTGGGTGCACGGCTCTTTTCAGCCGTCGACAAAACGAACGGCTACGACTTCTTCTATCGCCAACACGTCATCAAACCTGCGTTGATTGGCATGTTGGGCGCGTGGATCTCCGGCGGCGTCGAGTGGTGTGCGTTCCATCACCACCGCAACACCACATTCATGCCGGTCGATTACACGCTGGCCGAGAATCCCGATGGCAGCAAAACGATCTGGTTCGGCGAGACGGAGCGGCGGCACCGCATGAGATGGCTTATCGGGCTGACGCTCTACCCCGACAAGTCGTACATCGAGGCAACCGTCAAGTTCTTCAACCGCACGGCGCAGCCCCATTCGATCCTGTACTGGGCCAACGTGGCCGTGCATGTCAACGACCAGTATCAAGTGATCTTCCCGCCCAGCGTTCAAGTGGCCACCTATCATTCGAAGATCGACTTTACCCACTGGCCGATTTCCCAGGGAAAATACCGCAGCCACGACTACACGGGCGTGGACGTCAGTTGGTGGAAGAACTCGCCGGTTGCGAATTCCTTTTTCGCGTGGCATCTGCAAGAGGACTTCATGGGCGGATACGACCACGGCCGCCAGGCGGGTGTGGTGCACGTGGGCAACCATCACGTGGTCAGCGGGGCCAAGCTCTGGGAATGGGGCACCGGGACCTTTGGCCGCGCCTGGGACAAGGTTCTTACCGACGAGGACGGACCCTATGCCGAATTGATGGTCGGCGCGTTTTCTGATAACCAGCCTGATTACAGTTGGATCAAACCTCATGAAGTGAAAACGTTCAAGCAGTACTGGTACCCGATCCGCGGCATCGGCGGCTTCAAGAACGCCAACCTGCACGGGGCCGTGAACCTGGAATTGCGCCGGGACGGCGTCGCGGCGTTTGGTTTCTGCACCACCTCCCGTAACGAGGCGACGAAGGCGATCCTCCTGGCGGGCGAGACAGTCGTCTTTCAGAAGACTGTCGATATCGGCCGGGAACGACCCTTCACCCACGAAGTCGCCCTTCCCGCCGGCACGAAGGAGACCGACTTGCGCGTATCGCTGCTTTCCGCTACGGGCGAGGAACTGATCGCCTACCAGCCGACTGATCGAGAGCCGGTCGACGAGTTGCCCGCCAAGGTCAAGGCCCCGCCCAAGCCCGATGAGATTAAGACGATCGAAGAACTCTATCTGACGGGTTTGCGCGTCGAACAGATCCATAACCCAAGCGTCGATCCGTTGGACTACTATCGCGAGGGCGTGAAACGCGACCCCGGCGACTCGCGAAACAACACGATGCTGGGCATCCACAGCAACAAGCGGGGCATGTACGCAGTGGCCGAGAAGCATCTCCGCACGGCGATCAAACGGCTCTCGGCGGAATTTACCCGGTCGCAGAACGCCGAAGCGTACTACCAGTTGGGCATCGCCCTGAGGGCTCAGCACAAGGACGACCAAGCCTACGACGCCTTCTATCGCGCGACGTGGGACCAAGCGTTTCATTCGGTCGCGTATTCTCAATTGGCCGAACTCTCCGCCGAGAAGAAAGACTACCCCTTGGCCCTGGAACAAATCGACCGTTCGTTGTCCACCAACACGTTGGACACCAAGGCTTCGAATCTGAAGGCTGGTATCCTCCGCAAACTCGGTCATACGGATCACGCCGCAGGCGTGGCGCGGGCCGTGCTGAAGATCGACCCGCTCGATTTCCGGGCAATGAATGAGACTCACTTGGTGCATCTGGCGAATGGGGACGAGGCCGCTGCGAAGGCAAGTTTGGATCGTCTAACGGCAAAGATGCGCGGCGAGGTTCAGTCCTACCTAGAGTTGGCCACCGACTACATGCGCGCCGGCATGTGGGACGAGGCGATCGGAGTGCTCCGGCGGCCGATCGATGGAAAAATGCCGTTTGCAGCAGACTACCCACTAGTTCATTACTATTTGGGCTATGCCCTCGAGCAACGCGGCGACGTGGACGCGGCCAAAGCCTGTTTCGCCGAAGCGAATTCGAAGCCGACCGAGTACTGTTTTCCTTTCCGGCTGGAGGGGCTCGACGTGCTGGGCGACGCACTGGCCGTCAACACGCGCGATGCCCGCGCGTATTACTACTTGGGAAACTTGCTCTTCGACCATCAGCCCGACCAGGCAATCGAATACTGGGAAAAGTCGCGGGCGATCGACGGCTCGTTGGCCACCGTGCATCGCAATCTTGGCTGGGCCTACTATCGGACCAAGAACGAGATTGTCGAAGCGATCAACTGTTACGAGCGGGCACTTGCTTGCGGCAAACTCGATCCGCGATTGTTCCTGGAACTGGACGCTTTGTACGAGTTTGGCAACGTCGCTCCTGAGAAACGACTGGCCGCCCTTGAGCCCAACCACGAGACGGTGATCAAACGGCAGGACAGCTTCCAACGCGAGATCATGGTGCTTGTTCTGGTGGGTAAGTACGAAACGGCCATCCGCTACCTGGACGACAATGTTTTCAGCGCCGAAGAAGGTCGCGAGGAAATCCACGACGTCTATGTCGACGCGCACCTACTCCAGGGACTCCGCCTGTTGAAACACGGAGAAGCCGCCGATGCCCTGCGGCACTTCCAGCGGGCGGAGGAGTATCCCGAAAACCTATCCGTGGGACGCCCCAAGAACGATCCCCGCGCCGCGCAAGTGGCCTACTACACCGGCACGGCGCATGAGGCCCAGGGCGATATGGAAAAGGCCCG
This sequence comes from Pirellulaceae bacterium, assembly GCA_016784735.1. Lineage (GTDB taxonomy): Bacteria > Planctomycetota > Planctomycetia > Pirellulales > Pirellulaceae > JADHUC01. Next base: position 24,055 of record JADHUC010000162.1, read on the forward strand.
GCAGTTCTTTCGGAAGGCTGCCGACCAGCCCGATACGAACCGCTGGCCCGAAGCTCGTTTCTACCAGGCGATGAGCCTGACGAAACTGAATCAAGCCGATGAAGCCCGCAAGATCTACGACCGATTGGTAAAGACCGGCCAGAGTCGCTTGGCCGCAGATGATTCCGCGGACTTCTTCGCCAAGTTTGGCCAGCAGGCGACGCGCAAGACCAAGACCGCAGAGGCCCACTTCATTCTCGGGCTTGGCTTTCTCGGTCAGGGAGAAGTCGAGAAGGCCATACAGCAACTCCAGCAGGCAACCGCAATGAACCGCAGCCATGTCTGGGCCGCGTATCACGCCGCGAGTCTCGACTAGCGAGGAATCGTCAACTGGCCCAATTGGCCGCAGATGAAAAGAAGATGTCTGTAAGACAACTCTAAGGAGGACAATCCTATGAAAGTCGAATCCAGAACCGTAAGGGCAATCGCCACGACGATCCTCTGGGCAGCGTTGCCCATGCTGCTCGGTCAAGTCACGGCTCAGGTCGCTCGCGCGGCCGAGAAGCCGAACTTCGTTGTGATCTTCTGCGACGATTTGGGGTACGGAGATCTGGGTTGCTTTGGGCATCCGACGATCCGCACGCCGAATCTGGACCGTATGGCTGTCGAGGGACAAAAGTGGACGAACTTTTACGTCGGAGCTTGCGTGTGCACTCCCAGTCGTGCGGCACTGCTGACGGGCCGGCTTCCGATCCGTAATGGGATGATGTCGGCAAAGCGACGAGTGCTGTTCCCCGACTCCAAGGGTGGGCTTCCCGCCAGCGAGATTACGATTGCGGAATCGCTCAAATCCGTCGGCTACGCTACTGCGGCCGTGGGAAAGTGGCACTTGGGCCATCTGCCGGAGTACCTGCCGACCGCTCATGGTTTTGATTCCTATTGGGGCATTCCCTATTCCAACGACATGGATGCAGTGCGAGGATTCCCCAACTACGCTCAGACCGCAAGGAAGGACGCCAACTACTTCGCGCCCATCGAGCAGTACAATGTCCCGATCATTGAGGACACCAAGGTGGTCGAGCGGCCCGCGAACCAGCATACCATTACGCGTCGATATACGGAAAAGACGATCGAGTTCATCCGCGATCATCGCGACGAGCCGTTCTTTGTCTACTTGGCGCACAATCTGCCGCACATTCCCCTGTATGCCGGCAAGGAGCATTTGGGCAAGAGTCGGCGCGGCATCTTCGGCGATGTGATCGAAGAGATCGACTCGGGTGTGGGAAAGGTCCTTGCGACCCTGCAGGAACTGGAGTTGGACAAAAACACGTTGGTCGTGTTCACGTCCGACAACGGCCCGTGGCTGCCGTTCCACACACACGGAGGCTCGGCGGGGCTTCTGCGAGAAGGCAAAGGAACGACGTTCGAAGGCGGTATGCGTGAGCCCACGCTGTTTTGGTGGCCCGGCACACTGAAGCCGGGCGTTCGGATGGAGATGGGAGCAACCATGGATCTTCTGCCCACGTTCTGCACGTTGGCCGGAGCGACCGCACCGAGCGATCGCACCTTGGATGGATACGATTTGACTCCTTTGCTCTTGGGCAAGACGGACAAAAGCCCGCGAGACCGATTGTTCTATTGGCGCGAGGAGCAGCTTTATGCCGTACGCGTCGGCCCATGGAAGGCGCACTTCATCACCCAAGGATGCTACGGCATCGGGCCGCAACGTCAAGAGCACGAAACGCCCGAGCTGTACCATCTGGGCCACGATCCGTCGGAGAAGTACGACATCGCGGCGTTGCACACGGAACAAATCAAAGAGTTAGTAGCGATCGCCGAAGAGCACCGGCAAAGCATCGAGCGGGTGGAGAACCAGTTGATCAAGCGGTAAACTTGCGTACCAAAGCCAGAATCGGCAGAAACGTTGATTCATTTCAGCGATGTAGGGTGGGCCAAGTCTTCGCGGGCCCACCAGATCGCCCCGCAAATCGCCGGTGGGCCCGCGAA
>JADHUC010000163.1 GCA_016784735.1 Pirellulaceae bacterium
GCCCTCGCTTTGACCGTTGCCGGAAAAGTCAAATCGCAAGGCCATAAAACCTTCCAGGGTCAGGTCGCTGCAGATCCGGCGCAGGATGGTGGTGAGGTTAAACAAATGCTGTCCGAACAACAGGCCCAACCCTCGCTTCCCACGGCGACGGCCAAGTCCAACCGTCAATGTAACTCGCAAAAACCGTAAAGTGAATCCCCGAGGGTTGTTGCACGGCAAAATGGACGCGATAATATTCGTGCTGGTAGTCGACGCACTACACGTCGTGACTACGGCGCACTACGGGCAGGCGACGCGCAGCCGCGCCTGAACCTCCGGCACACCTGGCAATCTCGCCCGCGGGCAGCATGTCGATTCGCAAAGGAGGGCCGTCGGGAATGATCGAAATGTTCAAGGAGTGGTACGACGTTCGGCACGAGTACGCGAAGGAGTGGAAGAAGAAGACCGGCGGGAAGGTGCTGGGCTACTTTTGCACTTACGTGCCGGAGGAGATTCTGTACGCCGCCGACGTGTTGCCGGTCCGCATACTCGGCAGCCACGAACCGCAGAACGTAACCGAACCGCACATCTTCGGAATGTTCTGCCCTTTCTGTCGTGATTGCCTGGCCCAGGGGCTACAGGGCCGCTACGACTATCTGGACGGCATCATGATCGCCCAGAGTTGCTTGCACATCCGTCAGGCGTACACGAGTTGGGACTTGCACATTCCGACGGAATTCAGCTACTACCTGCCGATGCCCCATCACGTGCAAAGCGCGCGTGCGGTGCCGTTCACTCGGGCCGAGTTCGAGATCTTCAAGAACAAAGTCGAAGAATGGACGGGCAAGACGATCACCGATGACGACTTGAAACGCGGCATCGAGATCGTGAATCGCGATCGGGCCTTGATGAAGCAAGTTTACGAGCTGCGCAAGAAGGATGAGGTCCCGCTGACGGGGCTCGAGGCCATGCTCATGGTCGTTTCGAGCCAGATGACGGACAAAACCGAGCACGCTCGCATTGTGGAAGAGGTCCTGCGAGAACTGCAGACCCGGTCCATAGAACGCTCGACGGGCACGCGATTGATGATCCTGGGCAGTGAGGATGACGATACCGAGTTTATCGGGATGGTCGAAAGCTTAGAGGCGACGATCGTCCAGGACGACCACTGTACGGGCACGCGGTATTTTTGGGACGAAGTGACGCTGAACGGCGACCCGCTGACGGCCATTGCCGAGCGTTATGTGACCAGAGTTCCCTGCCCCACCAAGGACTGGCCCCAGCGTCTGCGTGTCGACCGAATACTCCAACTCGCCGACGGGTGGGGCGTCGAAGGCGCCATTATCATCCAGCAGAAATTCTGCGATCCCCACGAACTCGACATTCCAGCCATCCGCAAGACGCTTGAGGATGCCGGCGTCAAGACGCTGTTCCTGGAACTGGACGTGACCGTGCCCGTGGGGCAGTTCAAGATCCGCGTCGAGGCGTTTCTCGAGATGTTGGCCGAGGAGGATCTTTTTTGAAGGGAGATCTGGTGACGTTCACGTCGTTTAACCGCAAGCCGGAGGCGTGCGCTGGGGCGCGCACGCCTCCGGCTTGCGGTTAAACGAATCAATTCGGACCGGGATCGCTATGGTGAAGTTCGGCAGCGATTCTGCCGCGTAGGAGAAAGTCTAATTCCATGGCCAAATACAAGACGGAAAAGCTGAAACTGTGGGACAGGGCCAAGGAGTTGCGTCACCGGGCTTACGTTGACTATGCCAGGGCACATGAGAAGGGCGGGCTGCGCTGGGCCGGCGGCGCTTGGACACTGGATGCCATCCCCCGTGGTTTGGGCGATGACGTCTGGTCCATTACGTCCGAACCCTACGGTGCTTCTGTCTCTTTCGACAAAGAATTCTCGATGCGCTGTCTGGAGGCAACCGAGAAGGCCGGCTATGTGCGTGACCTCTGTTCCTACATGCGCAATTACTGGGGAAGCATCCTGCTGAACGAGTTCGTTTTCCCGGATATTTCCAAGGAGTTCCCCAAACCCGACTTCATTTTCCAGGACCATATTTGCTGCAGCCATGCGAAGTGGTACCAGGTGGTCTGCGACCTGGAGCCGGGCATTCCCATGTTCTGTATCGATGTGGGTTGCGCCCCGGCCATGCGGGCCGACGGCGATCAATTCCAATACATCCCCATACCAAAACACGCGGTGGACTATGTCGTCGGCCAATGCCTGGACGGGATCGAGTGGCTGGAAGAGGTTACCGGGCGCCCGTACCAGGATGAACTATTGCGCAAGGCCATTTGGAATCATATACGTTCCACGTCAAAGTGGGCGAAGATATGTGAACTGCAGAAAAACGTCCCCGCTCCACTCGACGAGAAGACGATGTACTCGCTGTACGTCTTTGGCACGCTCGGCAAGGCGAGCCAGTTGGGCGCGGATTTTTACGACGAGATATTGGAAGAGGTGATCGACCGTGTCGAGCGCGGCATCGCGGCCTGTGCCAACGAACACACGCGAGTGATGAGCGACACTCAGCCGCCCTGGGGCTTCCTGAAGGTCTTTCGCTACCTCGAACAGTACGGATGCGTTTCCATCGGCTCGCTGTATACCTTCGGGTTGATCGGCCAGTGGGAGCTGAAACCGGACGGCACGTGGGGAGCGAAAACAATGCCGCCGTCGATCGACGCCATCCCCACCGACCGCGAAGCGATGCTTGCTACGTATGTGGAATGGGAGTTCAATAAGCCCGAGTGGCAACATTTTTACCATCCGGCGTTGAAGAGCGCCATGATGCTCAAGGTGGCTCGCGAGTGGAAATTGGACGGCATTATGCTTCACTACAACCGCGGTTGCGAGGGACTTTCGCTCGGCATCGCCGAAAACCGGCTCGCGCTGCAGGCGGCCGGATTCCCGGTGATGTCCTTCGAGGGCAACATGGGCGACGAGCGCGAGTTCGACGAGGCCCGCACCGTGGCCCGGATCGACGCTTTCATGGAGACACTTGGCGTCCGGAAAGCATAGCGAACTCCGTCCCTCACAGAGGAAAAGGAGATACCTGTATGATCACGGCGGGAGTGGACTGTGGGTCCAAGAGCGTAAGGGTGGTCATCCTGAAGGAAGGCAAAATCGCTGGAAAAGCAGCGGTTCTGGCGGGGATGGATGCCTCGATTGCCGCCGAACAAGCCTACGACGAAGCGCTCTCCGAGGCGGGTCTGAGCCGCGACGCAGTCCAGAAAGTCGTGGCCACCGGAACCGGCAGGCCGGAAGCTCACTTCAAAGACGATACGGTCACCGAGGTTGGAGCCGATGCCCGTGGGGCGCATTTTCTCTATCCCGATGTCCGCACGGTCGTCGACGTAGGAGCCGAGGAAGGGCGGGCCATCAAGGTGACCGCGGAGGGCAAGGTTGCCGACTTTGCCATCAACGAGAAATGTGCGGCGGGCGCCGGCGCCTTCACGGAAGCCATGGCGCGAGCCCTGGAAGTCCCGCTGGAACAACTCGGCGACCTCAGCCTCCAAAGCACCGAGGCCATTCCCATCAACGCCCAGTGCGCCGTGTTTGCCGAAAGCGAAGTCGTCGGTCTCGTTCACCGAAAGACCTCGAAACCCAACATGGCGCGAGCAATCCACGACGCAATTGCCGACCGAATCACGTCGATGGCCCGGCGCGTGGGCATCGAGGAGAAGATCGCGCTGATCGGCGGCGTCGCCAAGAACGTTGGTTTCGTAAAGTCTCTGGAGAATGACCTTGGGACCAAAGTGCTTATCCCCGCGGAGCCCGATTTCGTCGGCGCCCTTGGCGCCGCGCTCGTGGCCACTGACCTCGTTTAACCGCAAGCCGGAGGCGTGCGCGTGTGCTGGGGGGCGCGCACGCCTCCGGCTTGCGGTTAAACGATTGTAGTAACAGGCAACCGCGGAATCGACAAGGGACGACAAGATGGTAACGGATACAACGAAAGGTACAGAATACTGGCGATGGACCGAAGCCCGTTGGACCAATCCCGATCTTGACTGGAAGGGCGCCGAAGTCATCTCCGCCGGTGTGGATGTCGGCAGTGTCTCCACTCAGGCCGTGGTTATGGTCGACGGCCAACTCTACAGCTACTCGAATATGCGAACGGGCAGCGACTCGCCCGAGAGCGCGAATAATGCCATCCAGTGGGCCTTCGAGGGCACGGGACTTTCCCTGGACAAGATTCACGCGACTGTCGGCACGGGCTACGGCCGCGTCAACGTGCCGTTTGCCACCAAGGCGATCACGGAAATCGCCTGTCACGCGCGCGGCGGCAACTTCATGTACGGGCCCAGCGTCCGCACCATCCTGGACATGGGTGGCCAGGATTGCAAGGCCATCCATTGCGACGAGCGAGGCAAGGTGACCGCCTTTCTGATGAACGACAAGTGCGCCGCCGGCACGGGTAGAGGCATGGAGGTCTTCGCTGACTTGCTTGCCGTCCACATCAACGACGTGGGCGAGATGAGTCTCCAGGTGGCCGAGGAGCCGCCGCCCGTATCGAGCACCTGCGTGGTCTTCGCCAAGAGCGAGGCCGCGGGCCTGTTGCGCGAAGGCTGGCCTAAAGAGAGGGTCCTCGCGGCCTACTGCTCCGCCATGGCGCACCGAGTGATGACTCTGATTGAACGCGTGGGCGTCGAGAAGGAGTTCGCCATTACCGGTGGCATCGCCAAGAACCGCGGGGTGGTCACGCGTCTGGCCAAGGAACTCAACGTCGAACCGCTCACGACCGACATGGACACCCAGATCGCCGGAGCCCTTGGCGGCGCCCTCTTCGCTAAAGCATTGCATGAGAAGAAGATGAAGAAGAAGTGACACGAGCCGCAGCCGAACGTGGGGCACGATTCCATCGTGCCGAGGCACGTTGGAAACGTGCCCCACAGGACGTACGCAGAAATGCGGGAGGGAGCGATGTTAGCCAACTACGGTTACAAGGACGGTGCGGGTGATTTCTTCATCACCATAGACACCGACAAATGCACGGGCTGCGGTGATTGTGTCGAAGTGTGCCCTGCAGGTGTCTTCGAATTGGTCGAGGATGAATTCGATATCGAAGCGGAGGCTCCTATCGCCGCCGTGGCTAACGAGCACGCCAAGAAGATCAAGTATTCCTGCGGACCGTGCAAACCTGCACGAGGCTACACCGCTGCAGACCTGCCGTGTGTGAAAGCCTGCGAGCCCGCAGCGATCAACCACTCGTGGTAACGCAACCGTGTCGTAGTCCTCATCCTATTCGCTGCCGCCCTGAATTCGTTGGGATCCGCGTCTGTTGCCCAACGAATTCAGGGCGGCAACGAATGAGGATTAAGCATCGAAAACGTGCCAACCATCATCATGGCAAAAACCCATCTGACAATCGACGACCATGAAGTGTCCGCAGAAGCGGGAGCCTCTATTCTTGATGCGGCTCGCGCAGCGGAAATCTACATTCCGGCGCTCTGCACCCATCCGGAGTTGGCCTGCGCAGAGACACTGACCGGCGCGTCGTTCGTCTACCGCGGTGCCGAACGTATCGAGAGCGATGATACGGCGGCCGAGTGGGATGGCTGTGGCATTTGCGCGGTTGGAGTAGCCGGCCAGCCGGACCTGTGCCGAGCGTGTACGACCGAGATTGCCGAAGGGATGGTCGTCAACACCGGCTCCGAAAAGGTTCTGGCCCACCGACGCGAGAAGTTGTCCTTTTTCCTGGCTGATCACCCTCACGCGTGTCTCACCTGCGCGCAGCAGGAAGGCTGCAGCCGGACGCAGTGCTCGGCCAACGTGCCGGAGGACGAAAGGTGCTGCGAGCTACTTGGATCGTGCGAGCTGCAGCGATTGGCTCAATTTGTCGGAATACCGCCAAACTTGCCGAGGTACCGGCCGCGCGGGCTGCCGCATGTGACCGACGAGCCGCTATTCGATTGGAACACCGAACTTTGCATCGGATGCTTGCGTTGCGTGCGGGCGTGCCGGGACTTGCGTGGCGTGGGAACGCTCTCGTTCGTGATGAAGGATGGCCGACCAATCGTGGGCACGACCGATGCCCCGTCACGAGCCGAAAGCCATTGCCGCTTCTGCGGCGCCTGCGTGGAAGTCTGCCCGACCGGTGCGCTGATGGACAAGACCCGCGCCGTAGGCGACCGGCGTGACCGCCTGCTCGTCCCATGCCGCAGCAGTTGCCCGGCGGGTGTCGACATTCCCCGATTCGTTCGCCACATCGCCCGCCAAGAGTATGACAAGGCCATTGCCATCGTCCGGCAGAAGCTCCCGTTTTCGTTCGCCCCCAGCTACATTTGCTTCCACCCGTGCGAGGACCAATGTCGCCGCGGGTTGGTGAACCGGCCTATCGCCGTCTGCCAGTTGAAACGCTTCGTCGCCGATCACGACACGGGCCACTGGCGTACGCGACAGAAAAAGCTGTCCGCGACCGGCAAGCGTGTCGTTGTGGTCGGCTCCGGGCCGGCGGGCCTGACGGCTGCGTACTACCTGGCCAAGCAGGGACATGCGGTGACCGTTTTCGAGTCACTACTGGAAGCCGGCGGCATGTTGCGCGTGGGAATCCCCGAGTTCCGCTACCCCTGCGAGTTGTTGCAGAAGGATATCGAAGAGGTGAAGGCCGTTGGGGTGGAGATCCGCTACAACTCGCCGGTCGACGGCACTGGCCTTGAGGGTCTTGCCGCTGAGTATGACGCCGTGCTGATGGCCACGGGCGCGCACGCACCGAAGCGCATTGACGTTCCGGGAAAAGACCTCGAAGGTGTGCATTGGGGCGTGGACTTTCTTCGCGGGCGGGCACTCGGGGAATACTCACCGGATAGCTTCCGCGGCCAGCGCGTAGTTGTGATCGGCGGAGGCAACGTGGCCGTAGACGCTGCGCGTGTGGCTCGCCGCCTGGGGACCGATGATGTTTGCCTCGTGAGCCTTGAAACGCCAGAAGAACTGCCGGCTTACGAGTGGGAAGTGGAGGACGCCTCCGCGGAAGGCATCGGCTTCTTGGCTGGATGGGGCGTCAAGGATATCAAAGGGCAGTCCGGCAAGGTGAACGGCGTGGTCCTGAAGCGTTGCACACGCGTGTTCGATGGTTCGGGGCGTTTCAGCCCGGTTTACGACGAAAGCCAAACCCGTGAGGAGGCCGCGGACGCGGTCATCCTCGCCATCGGGCAGGATCCGTCATCGGCTCCCTTCGAGGCGTGCGGCCTTGGTCCTGACGGAACCATCACGGCGGACGAAACCACGCTGGCCACGAAAGCGCCCAAAGTGTACGCGGCGGGCGACGTAGTCAGCGGCCCGGCAAGCGTGATCGGGGCGATCGCCATGGGCCGCAAGTCGGCCAGCGAAATCGACAAAGCCCTCGGCGGCGACGGGGACATTGACGAAAAACTCCTGAACGACGATCCGCAAAACCACTACCTCGGCAAGGTGGAACACTTTGCTGAACTTGACCGCGCCATTGCTCCCAAAGCCGAAATCGCCGACTGCGTCGACTCGTTCACCCTGATCGAGCAAACCCTCAGCCAGGAAGACGCCGTACAGGAGGCGGGCCGGTGCCTTGCCTGTGACCTGAGAGTTGCCCTGGAAAGCGTAGTCCCAGCACCTCGCGCGGAGACCGTCCTTGAGTTGCTGCCTGCAGTCGTCGAAGGCCTACCCGAACTCGAAGGCGTGTACCAGCTTTTCGACGAAGAGAAAAACGTCCTCGCCATCAAGGGAGTCATGAACCTCAAGGAAGCCCTTTCGGAGGTCCTTGAGGAGAACGACAGGGCACGCTCGTTCGTCTACGAGCAGGAGCCCATGTACACCAAACGCGAGAGTGAACTCATCCAGCAATACCTCCAAGAGCACGGAGAGCTACCCGGTGGCGGAGATGACGAGCTGGACGACTTGTTTTGAGATCACCATGACACGCGAACAAGAACTTCTCGACCAAGGCTGGGAAAAGCGGACGACGTACGACGAGCCACGGCTGAGCGAAATGGCCGAAATGTATGCGGAAGTGGGGCTCGAAGTACGCATCGAACCGTTCGATCCAGCCAGCCAGCCAAAATGCGCCGAGTGCATGCGCCAGCAGCCGGAGCGATACAGGACCATCTACGTGCGGAAACCGAGCGAATAGATCCGCGGAAGGTCAAGCACGCGGCCACGAGTTCCATCCCTTTATCTGCGATGGCCCTCCGAGGCCACTGCTGCAAACATCTTTGGAGGTTGTTCTATTAGCCCGGTGAACCGGGCTGCGGATTCCTGAGGCACCCGCCCCATGCTGCCGACTTCTCAGACGCCCGTCCCGTGCTGTCGACAATACTCGTACATGGCCATGGCGGCGGCCGTCGCCGCGTTGTGGCTGTGCGGCACGCCGTAAACGGGAATCTCGACAACGTGGTCCAACAGCTTCAACACGTCCTCGGTAATGCCCAGACGTTCGTGCCCGATCACCATTACGGTGCGAAGCTTGAAACGGAAATCGCAAAGGCACTGCGAGCCGGTCGTCTGTTCCAAGCCGACCAACTCGTAGCCGTCTGCCTTCAGTTTCCGCAACACGGGCGGCAACGTGCGATGGAAGTCGATCTGCACCTGGTCGATGGCATCGCGAGCAACCTTGCGGTCGATCTTCGGCTTACCACCTACGATCATCCGTTGGACACCGCAACAACCTGCCGTGCGCACGATACGCGACAAGTTCACGTTGCTACGCATAGGCGGGCAGGCCAATACCAACTCGCGCGCCCCCGGCTGATCCAAAGGCGATTTATGACGTTGATGGACGAATGAACTCATCCGATCCAGTGTAGAGCACGCTCCGCCTGCCGACCAGTTCATTCTGATCCGGTTCCCCGGCCCGCTTCACCCCGCGCTTCATGAATACCGATTCGCCTCGAACGCCACCACGCGCTTCGGCGTGTTCACGTCGCCAGTGGATCGGCCCAAGAAAATTCCTCGCCTCGGGCGTCACATCTCGGCCTGGAAATCCCATAACCGCTGTAGAGATGGCTTAGTGAGCCAAGCGACGGAGCGATTAGCCAATTGCCGGAAGGCAGAATACCCTACGGTTGCGGCGAGGCGCTGGCGTCGTCTGACTCACCGTTCTTAGAATTCCTTCGTCGGGAGAGTTCATCATGAGACGGCTTTCTGATCTTGTGACTCGGCTCGGTTCAGCGTCACGTCGTAGGCGGAGTAGGAGAAGAGGCTGGTTGAACACGAAATCCAAGCGCAAAGTCCGACCCCGATACCGTGCGTTGGAACCGCTGGAGGAACGAACGTTATTCAGCGTCGTCGGCCAGGCGGAGCCCCCAGACGCCATCTCATGGAACACACCCCATGAGTTTATCTGGTTCGACGAGGCTCCCGCACAGCCTGATTCCAATCTGTCGTCAGCCAGCACGGCGCTGCAGCTCTCCGAGCAATCGGAAGAGGGCATCGATGGCAAGCTGTCCGTCCCCCGCGCGCTGCTGGGAGCGGTCTCGGCCGAAGGCTATCAATTCACCCGACTGGAAGTTCCAGGATGGGGAAACGGCGGCAACATCGGTCAGGCCGAACTGCCTGTTTTTCGAACATCGCTGGTCGTTCCTGCCAATGTTGACGTCGTGCCAAGCTACGAGGTGCTGGCATCGGCGAACTTCGGCGATGGATACAGGGTCTATCCCGCACAGCCGCCCGCGACCAGCTTTGCGGTCCAGGATGGCGTCACCCAGAAACCGGAATTCGCTTTCGACAGTGACTATTACAGCGGCGATCTTACGCTCGACACGACCATTCTTTGGACCAGCGACCCGATTATCGCCGGCGACCGCCACAGCATCGCCCTGGAGTTAAGACCCTTCCAGTACGATCCGGCGAGCGGCGAAATCTCGGTCGTGACCGATTTGGCGTTTCGTCTGTCCTTCGAGGAAACTCCCCAGTCGCCAGCAGCCGCGGAGCCGTCATCCGACCTGACGTCTCCCGCCGGGCAGGCCGACTATCTGATGATCACTGCCGACGCTTTCTATGACGAAGTGCTCCCCCTGGCGCAGTGGAAGCACAGAATGGGCTACAAGACCCACTTGGCCAAGATGTCGGACGTGGGAACGACCCAGACCGATGTCTACAACTACATCAAGAGCGCCTACGACGCCGATGCGGACAAACCGCAATACGTGTTGCTCGTGGGCGATCACGAGGATGTACCGTCGTACGAGATCGTGGGGCATCCCTACTATGGATTAGAGCACGTTTGGCACTCGGACTACGAGTACGCACGCCTGAGCGGTACAGATGTACTCGCTGATCTTGCCGTCGGTCGTCTCCCGGGCGATACCGAGTCGCAGATTACCACGATGGTCAACAAGATACTGACCTACGAACGCACGCCAAATACGGACAGTTGGTACGATGACGTTCTGTTCGCCGGCATGTTCCAGGATGGTGACAGCAACAATGCCCCCGATCTCGTCGCCGATCGGTATTTCATGGAGGACATTCATCGTGCCTCGGACTTCCTCGGCCCCGATTACGACTTCTGGCCTAGCGACGATCCGTACAACAAGGGATACACCATCCACACCGACCGAGTTTGGGATAGCGCTACGAGCAACACGCTGCAATATCGCCCGTGGGACTACCCGGGCCGCATTACGCCGCCGGATCCTGTCCCCGATGCGTGGAAGTTCAAGCCGGATGAGAACATATCGGCGACGATCAACAACGGCGTCTCTATCGTTCTCCACCGTGACCACGGTAATCTCGGCGGGTGGGGAGACCCGGAATACTCGATCAGCGACGTTGACGATTTGACCAATGCGGACAGACTGCCGGTCGTATTCAGCATCAACTGTGGCACCGGATGGTTCGATACCGTGGACGCTTTCGGCGAGGCATGGATGCGAAACGCCAACGGCGGCGCGGTGGCGTACACGGGGGCCATGCGGCCCAGTTATACAGGCCCGAACGATTCGCTGCACGTTGGGATCTTTGATTCCATGTGGAATGACTACGACCCGACGTGGGCGAGCACCAATTACGGCGGCGGGTGGCGCTTTGGCGACGTGATGAACTACGCCAAGGATCGGGTGTTCAGCGGATATGGATATTCCAACGAGTACTCGTTGCTGACCGCTCGGCTGTTCAATGTTTTCGGCGACCCGGCGATCCCGCTGCGCACCGAGATTCCCGCGTCACTGACCGTCACTCACCCCGCTAGTGTCGACGCTGAGGTCAGCACCGACTTCACAGTTCAGGTCACGAGAGACGGCGCTCCCTTGGAAGGTGGCATCGTCTGCATTTCCCGCGGGGACAGCTCGGATTATTGGGTGGGGGAGACTGACGCTGGCGGCAATGTGACTTTCGCCGGGCTCACGACGAGCGAAGGCGGCGCCTACGACATCGTCGTTTCGCATCGCAATGCGATTCCCTATGTGGGCACTTTTGACAGCGTCGTTCCCGAGATCGACGTGCTCGGTACCAGTTTCGACATCGTCCCAGATAATCTGTTCGGTGTCGGCGTGGCCACGGCTTCGTTCCAGATTCTCAATCAGGGAAACACTAACACTGGTGCGTTCGATGTGAAGTTCTACCTGTCGGACGACGCGGACATCGATCCCGGCAGCGACACGGCACTCGAAGTTGATTCCCGCGACCCGAATTACGACTCGCGCGAGCCGGCGGCCTACCACGTGGACGGATTGGAGGCCGAGGCCACGCATTCCGGATCGGCCAGCTTGGTGGTTCCGGCGGGCGATTTGTTCGACACGGACAACGACTACTACATCGGGATGGTGGTTGACGCCGATGGGGATGTCACCGAGACGGACGAAACCAACAACCGGAACCGGGGCCAGGATTGGGATCGGGGCGACGTGTTCTATGACTCGACGGTCACGATATATGAAACGGACTTCGCTCCCGGTTTGCCTGCGGACTGGAAGGTGATCGATGGCGGGTCCGATGGCAAGACGTGGACCGACGCGAATCCCAAGGGGCGTGCGAACGCGAACTGGTCGGGCACGTTCATGATTGCGGACAGCGACTGGGCAGGGTTTACGAGTATGGACGAGTCGCTGGTGACGCCGGTGTTCGACTTCTCGGGTTACACGGACGCTGTCTTGAAGTTCACACACGCCTTCGACACGTCGCGGTATTCGTGGTGGTATGGGAACGGAACGGGGGACGTAGACGTTCGTGTGGGCGGTGGGCCTTGGCAGAACGTAGCGCGGTACGAGGACGTGGATGCGGAGGGTGCCGTCGAATTGGATCTGTCGTCGATCGTGGACGGCCAGAGTGATGTGGAAATCCGCTGGCACTATTACGACGCCTATTGGGATTTGTACTGGGGTATCGACAACGTCCAGATCACCGGTACCCGCATGGATTACCCGACGGTGGTGTCGGTGGGGCGTGAGGACGCCGATCCGACAGGTGCGTCTCAAGTGGACTTTGCGGTGACCTTCAGTGAGAACGTCACGGGGGTGGGGACGGATGACTTCACGCTCTGGAGCACGGGTGGAATCTCCGGCGCTCAAATCGTGGGAGTGGCTCCGAGTAGCGGCCCGAGCGCCAGTTACGTGGTGACCGTGGCGACGGGCAGCGGTGACGGCACGATCCGTTTGGACGTTTCCGACAACGACACGATTGTGGATGATGTGGGCAATCCGTTGGGTGGCGTAGGAACCGGCAACGGCGATTACACCCAGGGCGAGCATTACACGATCGACAAGACGCCACCTGCGGTCAGTTCGGTCGTGCCTCCGGGCGCTTCGGCGATAGGTCCAGGCGATGTCGATTTGGATGTGACGTTCTCGGAGGTTGTCTATGGTGTCGACGCCACGGACCTTGTGCTGAGCGGCTCGGCGGCATCGGGGGCGACGGTGGGCACGCCGGTGAACATGGGCGGCGACACTTGGCGTTTTCCGGTGTCGAATCTTGCGGAAGGAAAGCTGTACTTGACCCTGGCGTCAGATGCGGACGACATCGAGGACGCGGTGGGCAACGATTTGGTCAAAACCATTTGGGGCTACAGCGTCGTTCCCGAGATCGACTTGTTGGGTACCAGTTTCGACATCGATCCCGATAATCTGTTCGGTGCGGGCGTGGCCACGGCCTCGTTCCAGATCCTCAATCAGGGGGACAACGCCGCGGGTCCGTTCGACGTGAAGTTCTACCTGTCGGATGACGCAAACATCGATCCTGGCCGCGACACGGCGCTCGAAGTTGATTCCAGCGACCCAGCCTACGATTCGGGCGAACCGGCGGCCTATCACGTGGTCGGATTGGGGACCGGGGGTACACATTCCGGGTCGGTCAGCTTGGCGGTGCCGGCGGGCGATCCGTTCGGCACGGACAACGACTATTACATCGGGATGGTGGTTGACGCCGATGGAGATGTCACCGAGACGGACGAAACCAACAACCGGAACCGGGGCCAGAACCTGGATCGGGACGACGTGTTCTATGACTCGACGGTCACGATATATCAAACAGACTTCACTGCCGGTTTGCCTGCGGGCTGGACGCTGATCGATGGCGGGTCCGACGGCAAGACGTGGACCGACGCGAATCCCAAGGGGCGTGCGAACGCGAACTGGTCGGGCACGTTCATGATTGCGGACAGCGACTGGGCAGGGTTTACGAGTATGGACGAGTCGCTAGTTACCCCGTCGTTCGACTTTTCCGGGTACAAGGACCTAACGCTCCAGTTCACGCACGCATTCGACACCGCGCGCTATACGTGGTGGTACGGGAACGGAATCGCGGACGTGGACGTTCGCGTGGGCGGTGGGCCTTGGCAGAACGTAGCGCGTTACGAGGACGTGGACGCGGCTGGAGCGGTGGAATTGGATCTGTCGTCGATCGCGGACGACCAAAGTGATGTGCAGATCCGCTGGCACTATTACGACGCCTACTGGGATTTGTACTGGGGTATCGACAACGTCCAGTTCACCGGCACGCGGATGGACTATCCGAGCGTGGTTTCCGTGGGGCGTGAGGACGCCGATCCGTCAGGTGCGCCCCAAGTGGACTTTGCGGTGACCTTCAGTGAGAACGTCACGGGAGTGGGGACGGATGACTTCGCGCTCTGGAGCACGGGTGGAATCTCCGGCGCTCAAATCGCGGGAGTGGCTCCGAGTAGCGGCCCGAGCGCCAGTTACGTGGTGACCGTGGCGACGGGCAGCGGTGACGGCACGATCCGGTTGGACGTTTCCGACAACGACACGATTGTGGATGATGCGGGCAATCCGTTGGGCGGCGTGGGAACCGGCAACGGCGACTACTCGGAAGGTGAAGTCTACACAATCGACAAGACGCCACCTGCGGTCAGTTCGGTCGTGCCTTCGGCCGCTTCGGCGATAGGTCCAGGCGATGTCGATTTGGATGTGACGTTCTCGGAGGTTGTCTATGGTGTCGACGCCACGGACCTTGTGCTGAGCGGTTCGGCGGCAGCAGGGGCGACGGTGGGCACGCCAGCGAACACGAGCGGCAATACTTGGCGTTTTCCGCTGTCGAATCTTGCGGAAGGAGAGTTGTACTTCAGCTTGGCGTCAGATGCGGACGACATCGAGGACGCGGTGGGCAACGATTTGGTCAAAACCATTTGGAGTTACAGCGTCGTTCCCGACATCGACTTGTTGGGTACCAGTTTTGCCATCGATCCCGATAATCTGTTCGGTGCGGGCGTGGCCACGGCTTCCTTCCAGATCCTTAATCAGGGGGACAACACCGCGGGTCCGTTCGACGTGCGGTTCTACCTGTCGGATGACGCAGACATCGATCCCGGCCGCGACATGGCACTGCAACTTGGTTTCGGCGACCAGAACTACGATTTGGGCGATCCGGCGGCCTATCACGTAGGCGGATTGGGGACCGGGGCCACGCATTCCGGATCGGTCAGCTTAGTGGTTCCGGCGGGCGATCCGTTCGGCACGGACAACGACTACTACATCGGGATGGTGGTTGACGCCGATGGAGACGTCACGGAGACAGACGAAACGAACAACCGGAACCGGGGCCAGGACCTGGATCGGGACGACGTGTTCTATGACTCGACGGTCACGATATATCAAACGGACTTCAGTGCCGGTTTGCCTGCCGACTGGACGGTGATCGACGGCAGATCCGATGGCAAGACGTGGACTGACACGAATCCCAGGGGCCGCGGGAACGAGAACTGGTCGGGCACGTTCATGATCGCCGACAGCGACTGGGCGGGCTTCACGAGTATGGACGAGTCGCTGGTGACGCCGGTGTTCGACTTCTCAGGTTACACGGACGCTGTCTTGAAGTTCACACACGCCTTCGACACGTCTCGCTATTCGTGGTGGTATGGGAACGGAACGGGGGACGTAGACGTTCGTGTGGGTGGTGGACCATGGCAGAACGTAGCGCGTTACGAGGACGTGGATGCGGCGGGTGCCGTGGAATTGGATCTATCGTCGATCGTGGACGGCAAGAGTGACGTGCAGATCCGCTGGCACTACTACGACGCCTACTGGGATTTGTACTGGGGGATCGACAACGTCCTGATCACCGGTACCCGCATGAACCAAGCCCCAGAGATCGACGCCGTCGCGGCAGGTGGGGAAAGCGAGATTACGAACCCGGTCAACCCAATGGACGTGAACGACGACGGGCGCGTGTCGCCGTTGGATGTCCTGATACTTGTCAGTCACCTGAACGAGAGTGGGGTGACGGACCTAAGACCCTTCAGTAACGGCGGCGAAGGCGGAAACTCGACCGGTCACTACTACTACGATGTCAACTCCGATCTGGTCGTCTCGCCCGCGGACGTGTTGGGGCTTGTCAATCACCTGAATTCATTTGCTTCCCAATCTGCCGGCGGCGAGAGCGAGTCGATTGACGGCGCGGCGAACACCGTGGTGGCCGCTCCCATAGCAGATTCGCCGGCCGAGGTCCACGAGCTTTCTGGACCGATTACCCGGCAACTAGCCCTGCGATCCTCCCCGGCCGATGACCGCGGCGTCGCGCCGCCCGCTCCGTCGTTCGCTGCCAATGAACACCGCTCGCCGGTCCAACGCCCCGGCGTTTCCACACTGGAAACACTGGCAGGCGAACCGGCGAGACTAGGAGAGATTCTGACCGATGATTTGGCCGAGGATATTGTCGCTGCGTGGGAACACCCGTCCGCGGTGGAAAACCTACTAAGCGAATTAGCCTCGATACGTGGCCCGGTTCACCTATCGTGAGACGCCAGCTCGGCAGTCACACAGGGACCTCGTCCGACCACGTCATTCTGATCCGTTTCAGCTTACGCTCGACGGTCTCCCGCACGCAGCCAAGCGATTCGGCGATTTCCCGGTTCGTCCACCCCTCCAACTTGTACCGGGCAATTCGCCGGAGCGTCTCGTCCTCCAGTGCGGCAAGCAGTTGCTCACAGTTCTCTGCAACCATCGCGGCCAGTTCGGGCGTTGGCTCGTTACCCAGGACTTCTCCGATGCCGGCTCCAGGGGCCGCTTCGTCCCCGCCCTTCATGAACGCCGATTCACCTCGACCGCCTCCGCCTCCACGCTTTTGCGCGTGCTCTCGTCGCCACTCGGCACACACCTTTCGCGCGGTGATCGTAACCAAAAGCTTCCAGAGATCCTCCCGGTCGTCCACCTTGGGAAAACGCCCTTCTGCCATGCCTTGGTAGAAGCTGTTCATGGCACTCAGCGCGATGTCCTCTTCATCGGCAGCGCGGCGCGGCATGTCCCCCAGCTTGCGTCGGGCAAATCGGACTAGCTTGTCGAAATACCGCTCCCAGATCGCTTGGGCGGCACGCTCGTCGCCGTCGCTGAGATTGGCAAGCCACTGGGTAACGTTGTCTGCAGGGGGCATGACGCAGTTCGCCTAGTATTCCAGCATGTCCGCGAATTGAAAGAGGATCCGCAGAGACTTCCGTTTGAGCCGGTAGCGCCGTAGACGCTTCGTTTTACGGTACGAGTGAGCAGCTGCCGCTCTTAGCTTCGGCCCCGATTCGTCGCTGCCGGTGACAATCGCAAACCTCTCTCGTGCCGCCTTCTCATATCCGAGATGTGCGTAAACTCGTCCAAGATAATAGTGCGAAAGAAGCCGCCTGTGAGGCGACGTTTCCAACTCCAGGCTCCTTTTCAGTGCCGACGTCGCATAGGAATAGTGCCCTGCTTTCGAAGCCATGATGGCTGCAACGAAGTGATAAGCTGCATTCTCGCCATCGAGATTGATAGCCTGCTTCAAGAGTCTTAAAGCCTCTAAATGATCATTCCGGTACTCGTACGCCTTTTTGGCTTCGATCAGCAGTTGCTCGGCAGCCGCCAACTTGGGATGTTCGCGCTTGAAATCGTCATTGGTCACAGTTGCGTATTCGTCCTCGAGGAATGTGTCCGGATTGAACCGATCGACAGTTGGCAACTCGACGTACGTGTTTTCGCATACCGGTGCCATTCCGTTGGCAATGTAGATCCTCCCGTTGCTTGGAACGAGCACGACACTCGTCATCGTCGTGTGCACGCTCACCGTATTGAGAAACGCGCTCGTTCTCCCACTAAAGGGATCCATGTGATCGGCCAGTATCTGCATGGCCAACCGTTCGCTAACCTCGCCTTTGGAATCCTGTAACCGTTGTTCGATCCTTGCGTACCTGGCCCGCGTATCCTGCTCTTCGGATCGGTTGATTGCGAGCTGCGAGGGCTGCATTTCGGGAACCAGGAAGTGATTTGTTTGAACGTGAACGCCGTCACGGGACTCGCGCACCATCACTTTCTGACTATTCAACTCGACGGAGCCCACTCGCTTTTCATCAACACTGACCAGCGTATAGGCCCAACCTGTTGGAGGACGCATGGTCTTGAACGTGGCTACCGCTTCGTCGAAAGTTCGAGCCGTACGAATCACATGGGTGGCGATCATAAGCGCGCTCACGCCGCACACAGATGATGCCTTGCTGGGTATGATATGGGCTCCAAGGAAAATACCGGCCTCGTTCAGCGACACCAGGCCGGCGTAAGGGGCGCCCGCCGACGCGACGGTCATGTAACGCATGTCGCCATCGGTCGGCTCGTAATAGATGACGGTGGGAAAGCGATCGAAATACCCGTTCAGCCCGTAGTCCGTGTTTCTGGCGACGATCAGTTGCGAGTCGCCGGTGTAGGGTCCCCAAGCGACAAAGCCGGAGCACTGGCCGGCCTGAGGCACGTACTCGATGGCCCGCCGTTTGCTCGCCTGGTCGGCGCTGAGGACAAAGAGGACTTCTGCAGCGAGCAAACCGCGCGTTATCGTGGCACGGCTTATGCCGGAACCTCCGCTCAAGCCGTACACTTCGTCCAAACAGCCGGGGTCGACGGTCGCCATTCTCCCCGCGGCAAACCACATCTCATCCGAGTAACGTTTGTGGATATAGTTGGTCGCCATCCGAGCCATGATGGGGCGATCACCAAGGCTGTTCCGCACCGCACGCTCGACCAATCTCGCGGCCCCAACGGCGATTCCTTGGGATGCTTGTTCCTTCAGGAGCATGCCATGCTGAAAGGCCATCTCGAAGCGGTCCCCTTTCAAGTGCAGCACGTAGATCCCCGAGCGGCGAAACAGCGTTCCCTGATGAAATGATCTTGAACCATCCGGATTCTCGCGGACATGGTCGCGGTAAAGATGTCCGTATTTCGCGCTGAACGGATAGACTTGGCTCTTACCGTCCGCACGCAAAGCACACGTTGGGCCGTGAGTGGATAGGACGAGCGTCAGCGTCAACAGAATGACGGTGGTCGTGGGTGCGGTACTCACCGATGTTCCCTTTCAACTGCCGCAACTTTGACTTGGCAAGCGCGCTGATGCGGGATCGGCCGGAAAGTGACGTTATGATTATACCAAGCGGCCTCCTTTTTCGCGACATTTCGAGTCGTGCCCCCAAAAACGAGAAACGATGGCAACAGCATGCGCCAACAGTCCCAGAAGGCATAGATTTGAAAAGAGATTCATGAGCGGCGCTTGCAGTGACGGATCACCGAACGGTGTGGCAAACACCAGGACGCCAAACAGGCCGGAGAGCGATAACAACAGACCGGCAGCAGAGATCAACGTACTGACCCAAAGCGCAACAACACTTCCGTTCAGAGTGCGTACTCCTGCCCACAGCAATGGAAGATAGACGCCCAGGACCGCCGTGGCAATCTCCGCCATCCCCCTCCGAGGGTCGTCTGAGGGGGTGATTCCCGACGCATAGCACAACAGTCCCTGGAGCCCCCATAGCAGCAGAAGAACCGCGCAGAACGTCGCGTAGCCGCCGGCGACTTTCAAGCTGGCATCCGGATGGCGATGATACCAACGCCATATCCGGCCGATGGTTCCTACGGGCCGCGCTTGTACGGATTCCCCGTTCAAGAACCTCCGTAGCTCGTCGGCAACATCGCGAGCCGTCTGGTAACGCCGGCCCGGGTCCTTCTCCAGGCATTTCAGACAGACCGTCTCCAGGTCGCGCGGCATCCGGCTGTTGAGTTTCCGCGGGCTGACGGGCTCATCGCGAAGAATCTGGGCGATCAGCATTCGCGCTTCACCACGGAACGGCGTTTCGCCGGTCGATAGCTCGTACAGAATCGCTCCCAGCGAATAGACATCGCTCCGCCGATCCGCCTCGTGGCTCTTGCCTCGGGCCTGCTCCGGCGACATGTAAGCGGGCGTACCCAAGATCTGGCCGTCGATGGTCATGGTGACAGCGCCGATTTCCCGCTTGGCCAACCCGAAGTCCGTCAGATACGGTTCGCCGTGGGTGTCAAGCATGATATTGCCAGGCTTGAGATCACGATGCACGACACCCGCTTCGTGGGCCTCGTCGAGTGCGTCGGCGATTTTCGCGCAAAGCTCCGACGCCTCGCGCGTTGTGAGTCGCTGTCCGGCCAACCACTTGTCCAGACTCATCCCTTCAATGAAGTCGCTGACGATGTACACCGAGCCGCTGTCGTGTCCCACTTCGTGGACGCTGACAACGTTCGGGTGTCGGATCTGGGCTGCGGTCTGAGCTTCCCGAAAGAACAGCTCGCTTCCAGCAATATCCAACGCGTCAGCACGTGGAATCTTGACGGCGACCGTTCGGTCCAACCGTGTATCATGGGCCTTCCAGACGGTGCCGAAAAATCCCACGCCGACCTGCTCGATCAATTCGAAATGGGCGATTGTCCTGGCACCTGCGGCGCGTTGGGTGTCTGTCGAGGAAACGCTGAGTAGATTGAAATGGCTGCCACACGAAGGGCAGGCAATGTCCGCTAAAGGCTGGTCGTCAGACAATTGAATCGGGTTGCGGCAATGCGGGCAGCGGACGCGGAGCGATTTGGGCTCCGCCGGAACACGTGTTGCAGAAACCGTGTCGAACGCCTCATCGACTTGTGTCAGGAAGTCGGCAAAACGCTCCCGATACTCGTCACGCGATGTTCCCTCGTCCCCCCGTTGTCGATACCGGAGTTCCAGGCGCAACAATTCGAAAAACAGCACCCGCTCGGAGTTTTCGGGAGCTTGGCCCAGATAGTCCTCGATCCGCGGGCGCCCGCCCGTCTTCCAGGCTGCCTCGAACCGGTCGCACAGTGTGTCGATTCGAGCGAAAACCGAGGGATCCAGGTTCTCCGTAGACATACCAATACATCCCGCCTCAGAACCAGGTCAAATTGGTTTGTAGTCCCGCCTTTAGGCGGTTTTGAAACAAGAAGCAGGGCGGACAACCGCCTAAAGGCGGGACTACGAACGGCCTCACGACCCATTCATGCGTCGGCTCACCAGTATACACCCGTGGGCCACAAACTTGGAGTCGTGCAATGTTGGGCCACGTTTGGAAAAGAACTCGCAACTCGGTTACACATCGACATCGTTTTTCCATGAACTGAACAGAGGCGATTGCAGACGAATGGATCTGCAGTCGAGCGTGTCTCATGATCATTTGACTCCTCAGCCCTCCCGAGCGTGGATCAACGGCCGCAGAGCGTCAGCACTCCGTTTGACCGCTGTCTCGATAGGCATGATGCCAGCAAACGCCTGGTGGACCGTCACGTAACCGCGGTACCCGATTTCGTGCAATCCGCGAAACACATCGACGAAATCAACGCCGCCTTTCTCCCAGAGTCCAATATGATCCAGCTCGACTTTGCCGCGAGTCCAAGTGTTGATTGCGGCCTCGCCGCCGGTACGCAAGCGATGGTTCTGCACGTAGACGTTGAAGATATAGGGCTTAAGCTCTCGGATCGTTTGGGAACGGTAATCCTGGCCCGCGATCAACCAGTTGGCGGGCTCGTATATGATGCCGAAATTCTGGCGTCCGACTGCCTTGAGCACTCGCAAGGAACCATCGACCGTTTCGAACAGACTGCCGCAGTGCGATTGATGAGCCAATCGAATCTTCCGCTCACGCGCTTCGTCCGACGCCTTCTTCGCCCAAGGAATATCCTCCTCCTTTTTCATGCAAATCCGGATTAAATCGGCGCCAAACGCCTCGGCGAGGTCAAGATAAGGCGTGATGTTGCGCAGGCCGTCCGGGCCGTGTTCGTCGTTTCGCGGAACGGCAAAATCGCCGGTGACCATCGAGACAACCAGCCCGGCTGCGCGGATCTTTTCGCTCATCTCGCGCACCTTCTCCGCCGGCGAGTGAATGCCCGCCTGCGAGCCTCGCATGCACAGGGCCTCGTATCCGTGAAGTTTGGCGAGCTGGATGAGTTGGTCGATCGTCAACGAGGACTTTTCTTTCGAGCCGAAGGCTTCAGCCACGCGAACCGACAAAGACAGTTTCATTCGAGGCCCCCGATTCTTCTCTTCTGCCGCACACGCCAATTGTGTCCCAGGATCCACGATGGATTCTCCAGCCAGCCCGAGCACCGCCAAGCCACCAGCGGCCTTTAGAAATTCGCGACGCGTCGGCCGGCATCCCGTCGATGTTCGGATCATGGTTCTACCTCCTCAAGACGCAGCCAATGCTCTCAATGCGATCCTCTCTTCACGGTCGCCAGCATAGCACGATGGACGGCGAATCGCAAAACTGGATGGCCACCGATGAAGCGATGCGGCCCTATTCGTCGTCTCCCTGAATTCGTTGGACACCTTTCTCTGGACTCCGTTCTGCTTTTCCAAGCGACCAAAATGGTTCAAACTATACATAATCGCTGCGAACAAGCCGTAGGACGGATTGCCAATCCGTCCCGCAAGATAGTCCGGTTCACCGTTTCCTCCATCGCGCCCCTCCCGCCAACAGGAGACCTCAGCCATGTCCAGAATCACGCGTCGCCAAATGCTACGCAGCACCGCCCTGACCGGGATCACCGTTTGTGCGACCGGCGTGGTGCGAGCCCATGCCGGCGAGCCAACGCCCAACGAGAAGCTGAATATCGCCCTCATCGGCAGCGGCGGTCGAGGCGCGGCCAACCTGGGGAGCGTCCGCGGCGAGAACATCGTCGCTCTCTGCGATGTGGACGAACGCCGGGCGGCCAAGACGTTTCTGCAATACCCCAACGCGCCGAAGTTCGCGGACTTCCGCATCATGCTCGACAAGATGGATCGTGAGATCGACGCGGTCGTCGTGAGCACCCCCGAGCAAGTGCACGCCCCGGCGAGCGTAACCGCGATGCGGCACGGCAAACACTGTTATTGCGAGAAACCGCTGACGCACGAGATCTACGAAGCCCGCGTGGCCGCTGAAGTGGCCACCGAGAACAAACTGGCCACGCAGATGGGCACGCAGATCCACGCCGGCAGCAACTATCGCCGCGTGGTCGAGTTGGTACAGTCGGGTGCGATTGGCGACGTTGGTGAATGCCACGTCTGGATCAACCGCGCCGAAGGTGGTGGCGAGCGGCCGACGGATACACCGCCCGTCCCGGCCGGCCTTGACTGGGACCTCTGGCTCGGCCCAGCCCCATATCGGCCCTACCATCCCTGCTATTTGCCGCGCCAGTGGAACTTCTGGTGGGACTTTGGCGGCGGGAACCTGGCGGCCATGGGCTGCCACTACTTCGATCTGCCGTTTTGGGCGTTGAAACTCCGTCATCCAACGAGCGCCGAGACGACCGGGCCGCCGCTGCACCCGGAAACCACGCCACGGTGGCTGACCATTCATTACGAGTTTCCTAAACGCGACGACTTGCCGCCCGTTACACTGTTCTACTGCGATGGCGGCCGCCAGCCGGAATTGTTGAAGGAGCTTGGTTTGGCCGATTGGCGATCAGGCGTGCTGTTTGTCGGTTCGAAAGGCATGTTGATCGCCGACTACGGTCGGCGAAAGCTGCTGCCGGAGAACAAATTCGCCGACCTCGAGCCGCCCGAGCCGTTCATCCCAAATTCGATCGGCCATCACCGTGAGTGGATCGAGGCGTGTAAGACCGGCGGCCCCACCACCTGTAACTTCGATTACTCCGGCGCGGTCACTGAAACGGTGCTTCTGGGCAACGTCTCCTACCGCGCCGGCCAGCGGATCGAATGGGACGCCAAGAACATGAAGGCCACCAATTGCCCCGAAGCGGACAAGTACATCCGTCGCGAGTACCGCGAGGGGTGGACGCTTTGACAGAAGGCGTGGAGAGAAGTGAGACCATGAGCAAATCGGTTTCTGTTCTGGTTACGGGGTCCGCGGGACGTATAGGCAGCGCGGCGTGTGTTGGATTGCTGGCACGCGGCCACAAGGTCCGCGGGTTCGACATCCGCGAATCGGCAGATATCGACGACGCGGTCGTAGGCGACATCTCCGACTTTTCGGACGTCAGCCAAGCCATGGCCGGCATCGAAACGGTTGTTCATTTGGCGGCCACGCCCGACGAAGATGATTTCATGCGCAGGCTCCTGCCCAACAACATCGTCGGGCTCTACAACGTCCTCGAAAGCGCCCGCCAGGCCAATGTCCGTCGAGTCGTGCTCGCCAGCACGGGGCAAGTCGTGATGGGGCACGAAGGCCCATGGCCGATTACCACGGAAATGCCGCTCAGCCCGCGAAACTGGTACGCGTCGGCGAAAGTCATGGCCGAGGCCGCTGGTCAGGTTTTCGCCGACGTCCATGGCCTGAGCGTTGTCGTAGCCCGCCTCGGCTGGTGTCCGCGCGACAAGAAGCATGCCGATGCCTTGTCACTGGACGAGTTCGGCAAAGATGTCTACTTCAGCCCGGCCGACGCAGGCCGCTTCTTCGCCTGTGCCGTCGAGGCTGACCTGGACACCAACTACTGCGTCGTCTTCGCCACCAGCAAACCCGTCCAGAAGGCACGATACGACATAACCTCCGCCAGGAACCTCCTGGGGTACGAGCCGCAAGACACGTGGCCGGCAGGAACAGAAGTAGTATACGAGTGACTGGCTAGGCAACTGCGCACATCGGCACCAGCCATTCGAACGAGCTTCTGCATCGGTCGAACAGGAACGCAACCGTTTCGGGCGGGGAGCTATTCGAATACGATGACTTCCGGAGGCTGCTGAAATGCTAGCGAAAGCGGACGTGGGGTAAGCTTCCAGCTTGCCATTCTTGCGTGTATGCAATGCCCCATATTCCCAGGGTTCTGTATTTCGCAAGCTGGAAGCTTACGCCACGACTTCTTCAGCAGCCTCTTCCGGGGCCGCGTGAAACACGATCCATGTTATGCCCTTGTGATCCCGGATGATCCGCTTCGCAGTCGCGACGAATCGATCGGCATCAACGGACTGAAGGGCCTCTTTCAAGTCTCCGTGATCTTTCATGTCTTTGTGTCCCATGCAAACGACGAAAATCAACCGCCCGGACTCGGCGTCCGAGGCTGGCCGCTGGCGATTATCGAAGATGCGTAAGCGATGGAAAAGCCGGTGGGCGACCGCAATTGCGCTGGCCAGTGAGCACTTTTGTCACGAAGGCACGCGATCGCATGGCTTCGCAAAAGCGCCAATGCCGGTGCATTGCCGGCCTTCTGTCTTGGGGCCAACACCCTTGCCCCTTGGCGTTTCAAAACTGGTGGTCTGCTGGGACAACCCGCAAAAGCCATGAGAAAACGGGACAGTGGGGACGCTAACGGCAGGGATCACGCGGCGGCGGTCCCTGACCTTCCGCTTCGAGACCCACGCAAGCCGCCGTCGGCGTGCATCCCGTTGTTAGCTCTTTCCGCGACGGCCCTCGAGTACTTGACCGACACTGATTATAGGTATTGACACAACAGCGATAAGGAACACTCCAACAAAGGCACCGAGGAAGACAGAGCTCCAATGCCCCAGAATGGCGGCAGTGGTGGCCACTGCCACGGAGACAAGGCTGATCACCCCCAGGACCGCGCGAAGTTGCGGGCTCGTGAGACGATGGCGTGTGAACCAGCCAACAAGCCCCACGATGCAGTAGCAACCAATGGCAGCCATTCCGAAGAGGACGCCGGCGACTAACAACCACGCCCACACGGGAGGCTGACGCTGCGCCGGATTTGCGACACCCACTACAATCAACCAGACGGCCAACGCCAGAGGCACGTAATTACCGAGCAGCAGAAACAAGAGGGAAGAAACCGCACATCCAACTTTAACAAGCGGATGCTGCTTCGAGAAAGGCCCATCAACCCTGACTTCGAAATCGATCATGCGACCACGGACGAAGCTAACCTGCACCGGCCCGGCAGGAGACCGTGAACTCGTGAAAAGCCGCCCGCGGGCCGGTGTCAGGTTGAGCGGCTGATTATGCCGGGATCATTTTGCGCGTTCGCCGATTCCGAGGACCGGCGGCGTTATCGGAAGTCGGGATGCCGGATGCCAATGTTCCACGACCATTCGATCGCCCACAGGCGTCCATCTTTCAACTCGATCGTCGTCGTAGGTGATTGTGACCCTCTTACCTTGGAATTCAATGCGACCCTGTGACGACCAATTGAGGGCGACGGCCTTGACTGTTGCGGTGTAGTCTGTGCGTAGTTCGTGAACTTGGTGGACGCCATTGGCGAACTCGACGTTCCAGCGGCCGGTCCATCGGGCAAGCTGGTCGGCCGGCTTGGTTCCAGGGGGTGACGGCTGAGGCGGTAAGGGCGGGCCAAGAGGCGGTGCCTGACGTGTTAAATGTGCGCAGCGTGCTTTATCCCGTTTTTACAGCGCCTATCGCGATTTTCCGTTGGGCTTGAAGAGTGACACCCAGGTGTTTTTTGCACCAAGCGGTGACATCTGCTGTGGTTACAGTTTGTA
>JADHUC010000164.1 GCA_016784735.1 Pirellulaceae bacterium
GGCTACAAGTACGCCGGACTGGGATACACCACGGCATTCGACGCCGCCGTGCCGCCGCTCTCGGCTCGCCACGCGCACGAGGAATTCGAAGACACGCCGTGTATCGACAAGGGTTTTTACGTTCTGATGGGCAATAATCACTACGTGATGAAGGCCATCAAGGACGGGGAACCGGAACGACTGAAGAGCTTTGTCGCGTGGCTCTTAGGCGCCGCCAAGGGATTCGCCGTCAAGCTGGTGAATCCCGGTGGCGTAGAGATGTGGAAGCACCATCCGGGCGGAAATGTCAGTGGCGTTGACGATCCCGTGGATTTCTACGATGTAACGCCGCGTCAGATTATCCGCGAAGTGGCCCGGTCGGCCGACGAATTGAACCTGCCCCACTCCGTCCACATCCACTCGAACAACCTGGGCATGCCGGGCAATTGGGAAACGACCCTGGAGACAATGAAAACGCTGGAGGGCCACCGGGGGCACATGACCCACATCCAGTTCCACAGCTACGGTGGAGGCGACGGCGACGAGAGCACCTTCAATTCGAAGGTCCAACCGCTGGCCGATTACGTCAATGCACACGAGAACGTGACGGTGGACGTGGGCCAGGTGCTGTTCGGCGAGACGACCAGCATGACCGGCGACAGCCCATTGGGCTACTTCTTGCACAATGTGTACGGCACAAAGTGGTTCAGCGCTGATACGGAGATGGAATCCGGTTGCGGCGTCGCACCGATCAAGTATCGCAACAAGAGCCTTGTCCACGCGTGGCAATGGGCTATCGGTTTGGAATGGTATCTGGCGGTCCAGGACCCTTGGCGAGTCGTGATGAGCACCGACCATCCGAACGGAGGCTCGTTCCTGGCCTATCCGCAGATCGTTCGCCTGTTGATGGATAGCACTTACCGCAAAGACATGCTGAAGACCGTACATCGAAGCGTGCGCGAAGGCTCTGTGCTGGCCGACTTGGACCGCGAATACTCGCTGAACGAAATCGCCATCATCACGCGCGCCGGCCCTGCCAAGTTGCTTGGACTCAAGAGCAAAGGCCATCTGGGGCCCGGCGCCGACGCAGACGTGACGATCTACACGCCGCACGACAACAAGGAGACGATGTTCCAGTTGCCGCGATACGTCATCAAATCCGGACGCGTGCTGGTCGAGGAGGGCGACCTCAGGGAAACTCTCACGGGCAAAACGTTGCACGTGGCCCCGGAATACGATCCTTCGATCGAAGACGACATCAGCGACTGGTTCGAGCAGTATTACTCCGTCCGTTTTCGCAACTACCCGGTATCGGACGAGTACTTGATCGAAGCCGAGCGAATATCGTGTGTTTAGAGCCCGGCATCTGCGAAAAACTCGCCTACGCCGTAGATGGCGCTCTTCCGAATCGGCGGCTAGACGATACACTAGTACACTGTGGTGAAAACGCTGCTCCAATGCAGCCTGGACGTTCGAGAGCTGACGCATCAACCGGTTGTAAGGCCGTTCGTAGTCCCGCCTTCAGGCGGTTTTCTGCGGCGGTTTATGTTTCGGGACCGCCTGAAGGCGGGACTACGAACCGCTTTTCGCGTCGGCTCTCTAGACCGACCATTTCGGGTAACGCCCAGAATATCCACGCCTGAGGGGCGTGTGGTTTTCGCCGCAAATAGGGGTGGGCAGCACGCTCATCCCCGGAGCACGAGGCGAGGCACAACGGAGCAATCGAATTCTTCCCGTCGTCCCTGTGGAAAAGGTCTATGCCCACAGTACTCGTAGTTGACGAATCCCACATCGACCAGCGCCTTGTCGCCGCGTCCTTGCAGGACACTGGTGAACTTAAGGTCGAATTCGCTGAAAACGGCCACGAGGCTCTGGAGCGAATTAGCGCAGGCTCCATCGATTTGGTGGTGACTGACCTTGTTATGCCGAAGATGAACGGCGTTGAACTGCTGGCGAGCGTCAAACGCTCGCATCCGTTCGTGCCGGTGGTGTTGATGACGTCGATCGACAACGAGGAACTGGCCGAGCAGGCTGTCGAGTGGGGCGCGCTCGCCTACATCCCCAAGACCGCGATCGCCCGGCTCTTGCCGGGAATTGTCAACGAGTTGCTGACGCTGGCCGAGGAGAAGCGCGAAGTCAGCCGTCTTCTCGAGAGCATCGCCGAATCGGAAACTACCTTCGTGCTGAAGGACAACGACACCTCGCTGATCGCACACATGCTGGACTACGCCGGCGGCTGCCTTCGTAACTCGGGCGTGTGTGGCGAAGGTGCCGAGGATCTCATATGTCTCGCCCTCGAAGAGGCGTTGCGAAACGCCGTGCATCACGGCAATTTGGAGTTGAGTTCCGAGTTGCGAGACATGTTCGACGAGGACCTCTTTAACAAGGCGATAGACGACCGGCGGCGACAATCGCCCTACTGCGACCGCAGGGTCTATGTCAAAGTCAAGATCTCGCCCGGCGAGGTGACGTTTGTTGTACGGGACGACGGCGACGGATTCGATCCGTCCAAGGTTCCCGATCCCACGTCGGAAGAAGGCTTGGAGGCCGTGAGCGGTCGCGGAATTCTGCTGATGCATTCGCTGATGGACAAGGTCACGTTCAACGAAAAAGGCAACGAAGTCACCCTTGTGAAACGAAAGGCGGAGGAGGAGGAGGAGTAGGTCAAACCCTCCGCAGCGGATCGCTCTCTTCGCGACTGGCCCATACGGTCAACGCATTGAACTGGTTGCCCAGTTCCTCCGCAAGCAATTCCACGGCGAATCGCTCGCTGGCGTAGTGCCCCGGCAACAACAGAGCTATGTCTCTGGCCGACGCCTCCAAACATGTGTGGAAACTGGTTTCGCCCGTGATTAGCAGGTCGCACTCTGCGCGGCAAGCCGGTTCCAGGAACTCGCCTGCCGCGCCGCAGGCTACGGCGACGCGTCTTACCTCGCGATCAGCCGTCCCGACCATGTGGAGGCCATCCAGCTTGAGAAAGGCCTTTAATCTGGCCGCTATCTCCGACAACAAGACGCCCGTGGTCAACTCGCCATAGCGGCCGGCGCCGAGGCCTTCGGGGTCTTGCGCGTTCGCGATCAACGGGACGATGTCCGCCAACCCAAGACCGTCGGCAAGTCGCTGATTGATGCCGCCGGCCGCAGAATCGAAGGCGGTGTGCGGGCTATAGACGGCGACTCCTGCACCGATCAACTGCAGCAGCAGTCGGCTCGGCGTGTTATCGGTCGTCAGCCGTTTCAACGGACGGAACGGCAGCGGATGGTGCGTGACGATCAGATCCGCGCCCTCGCGAATCGCTTCGTCGGCGCTGGCCGGCGTGACCGTCAGGCAAGTCATTAGCCTGCTGACCTCGCTCTGAGGATCGCCAACCAGCAGTCCCACGTTGTCCCACTCTTCGGCAAGGTGCGGCGGGGCAAATTCCTGCAAGAAATCACAAATCGACTGCAATTCGATCATCGCGGTGGCTAACCTACCTTTGAATTGATGCTCGATCTTCGGTAATCTAAACGCCTCATCGTACCGTTATGGTTTCGAGGCCACAATCGAGAAGCACGTCCATGTTGAGAATTAGAATCGGAGTCCAATTGGCGAGTCTTCGGCTGCCGTTTAAGCAAGCACTCCTGCGGGCGGCTGAACTGGGCGCCGAGGCCGTGGAAATCGACGCCCGGGGCGAGATCCGCCCGCGCGAGTTGTCACAGACAGGCGTGCGGCATCTACGGAAGATGCTGGAAGATTACAACCTTCGCGTGTGCGCCGTCGGGTTTCGGACTCGCCATGGCTACAACGTTTATGAGAATCTCGACCGGCGAGTTGCAGCGACCAAGGAAGCGATGGAGTTGGCGAACAAGCTGGGTTGCGGGGTCGTCGTGAACCACGTGGGGCGAGTGCCGGCCGATGACAAAGGCCCGGAGTGGCAATTGTTGGTAGAAACGCTCGCCGACCTTTGCGCTCATGGGCAGCGTGTCGGTTCGACGCTGGTCGCACGCACGGGCTCCGAAAGCGGCGAGGATCTGGCGACCCTGATCGCCGCTTTGCCACAGGGCTCGCTGGGCGTAGACTTCGATCCGGGCAGCCTGATCGTCAACGGTTTTTCCGTCAGAGACGCTGCAATGGCACTTGGAGAGAACGTGCTGCACGTTCATGCGACGGACGGAGTGCGAGACCTGGCGCAGGGCCGAGGCACGCAGACGCCACTGGGGCAAGGAGCTGTTGACTTTCCCGAATTGCTTGGGATTCTTGAAGAACACAGATATGGTGGTTACTTCACAGTGGAACGACCGATGTCCGAGAAACCACTGTTGGAGATCCGACAAGCCATCAACTACCTGCGAAGCTTCTAACGTCGTCTTGAATAAGTTGCGCAACAAATGACCCGTATCAGGAGATCGAACCATGAAGACCGCCTCGATCACCGTTATCATGCCCCTCATGTTCTTATGGGGTGCGACAGCAGCTCCAGCCCAGCAGCGACAGAGTCCTCTCTCGGGCCAGCCGGACGAGAACGTGCTATTCGAGAAATTCGAACAGACGCTATCCGGTGCGGTGATGGTCGGTCAATTCATGATCCTCGGCAAAGAGGGGCCGTTGCGTCGCGAGGAGTACACGATCAAGAGTGTCCGCAAATTGCCCCAAGGTGACTTCTGGCTATTTCAAGCCCGAATCAAGTATGGCGACAAGGACATTACGCTGCCATTGCCGCTGAACGTCAAATGGGCCGGCGACACGCCCGTCATCACGCTCACCGATCTTAACATCCCCGGACTCGGAACCTGCGGTGCACGAGTCGTCATTCACGACGATATGTATGCGGGGACGTGGACACATGGCAATGCCAGCGGCCATATGTTCGGCGTGATCAAGAAGGTCGGCGGCACGCCGAATGAAGATGCTTCGTCCGAAGCGAATCCGCGCGACTAGGCCATTTTGGCCACCAGGGATTGGTAGTAGTCGATCGAGCGTCGCAGGCCCTCTTCGAAACCGACTCGCGGTTCGTATCCCAACAGCCGTCTGGCCAGGCTGATGTCGGCCAGACTGTCGCGCACGTCGCCCGCTCGCGGCGGTTCGTGAATCGGTCGCACGTCCAACTCCAACAGCTTGTTCAGCACCGCCAGAAGCGTCAGCAAGTCGGTCGATCGTCCGTTAGCCAGATTCAACGTTCGGCCTTCGACGCCCTTGGCTTCGGCAGCCAGCAGATTTGCGTCCACGACATTCCCGACGAAGGCAAAGTCCCGCGTCTGCAGGCCGTCGCCGAAGATGGTAGGCCGTTCACCCTTCAGCATCGCGGTGAGAAACAGCGGGATCACGGCCGAGTAGGGGCTGTCCGGGTCTTGCCGCGGCCCGAAGACGTTGAAGTACCGCAAACCGACAGTCTCCAGACCGTAGCTGTGGTAGAAAGCTTGACAGTAGTGTTCACCTGCCAGTTTGGCCGCCGCGTAAGGCGACAAAGGGCCCGGTGGGTCGGTCTCGCGGAGCGAGGCATGAGGTTGGTCGCCGTATGCACTACTGGAGGCCGCATACACCACGCGTCGCACTCCGGCTCGACGAGCGGCATCTAGCAGGCAAAGCGTCCCTGTGGCACAAGCGGCATGAGAATCCAGCGGCCGTTCGACGCTGAGTGGTACGGACGCCAGAGCGGCCTGGTGAAAAACGGACTCGACGCCCTTGACCGTCTCGTCGACCGCAGTTCCGTCGTTCACATCGCCTTCGATGAACTCGATGCGATCTTCAATGCCGGCAAGATTCTCGCGATTCCCCGTGCTGAGGTTATCCAGCACTCGCACCGCGTCTCCTCGCTGGACAAGGGCTTCGGCGATATGGGAGCCGATGAAGCCTGCTCCCCCCGTTACGAGACATGTTCGCTGTGGCATAACTCCGCATCACCTCCACTCGCCACCTTTGGCTCGAGCCCCGTACATTTCAAACGGCCCCATTGCCAGAACAGCCCAGAAACGCCAGATATACGAGGACAGATTCTAGCGAATTAACTCATGGTCTGCTACGGTCCGAAGAGGCATTCCGGGCGAGGCACTCGCTCTGCGATCAATGGACAATCCAGCCCATTTCTTGCACAATACGTTCATATGACGCGAGGCCCGGCAGATGGAAGATACGATGACACTGGAAACGTTACTGGAGAAGATCAGCAGCACCGACCCGGACGAGCGCAGCGAGGCGTGGATGTCCGCAGGCGAGGTCGGTACCTCGGCGATCAAGCCCCTGGCGGCCATCGTGGCCCGGACGACGCCGGTCGTGGCGGCTTTGGCCAAGGAACTTGCCATCATTGAGCGTGCCGGGCGAGACGAAGAGGCAAGGAACAGAATCGCGGCAAAGCAAGAGGAATTGAGCCAACCGCTCGAATCCGGCCGTGCTGCCAAACGCGCCCTGTGGAAAATCGTGCGACATGTTGGCCGGCCTGGTGCCAGCGAGGAAAAGCAAGCCGCGCTCGGCGAACTGCTGGATTTGTTATCCACGGCGGCACAGCCCTCCACCATCCGCCGCGAGGTGATTGCGATGCTTTCGGAGACCGGCGACGACCAAGCCGTTGATGCCATCGCCGATTTGCTCGACAACGAGGAACTCCGTGAGGACGCGCGCGTGGCGCTGGAACGCATGCCCACCAAAATGGCACTCGCGGCGTTGCAGACCGCTCTGGAGACGGCGACGGGTGATTTCCAAATCAGCATTGCCCAATCGCTACGTGCTCGCGGCATGGAGGTACCCGACTTGCCGTCCGAGAAAGCAATGCCCGGTGTGTCTGAGGAGCCGTAGGATTGCAGATGAAACAACGGCCTCGTTTAGCTCGAAGCCGAAGGCGATAGTCTGCTCGCGAGATTTCATGGAGAAAGGAACAGGATGAACGAAGAAGTCAAGGCACTGGACGCGTCCGCACTTCGTTGGCGTTGTGATCCGGAACAATTCGAGTTCCAGACGACCGACGACCTGGAAGATCTTCACGAGTTTCTCGGCCAGGCGCGAGCTTTGGACGCGGTGCGGTTTGGCATCCGCATTCGTCGCGACGGCTACAACCTGTACGTTATCGGGCCGCCGGGTGTGGGAAAGCGGACGATTGTCCAGTCGTTCCTGGAACAGAAGTCGGCCTCCGAAGGTCAGCCGTCGGACTGGTGTTACGTCAACAATTTCGAAGACTCCCACAAGCCCAACGTGCTCGAACTTCCGGCTAGTCGCGGCGCGGAGTTTGTTCGCGACATGGAAGAACTGATCGACGACCTGCGCACGTCCATTCCGGCGGCACTGGAATCGGACGACCACAAGGACCGCAGGCAAGAAATCGAGAAGGCCGCCAAGGGGCACCAGGAGAAGACTTTCAAAGAACTCTCCGAGAAAGCGGCATCGAAGGGGGTTCAGGTAATTCGAACGCCCCAAGGTTTCGCTTTGGCCCCCGTGCGCGACGGCGAGGTCCTCAGCCCTGAGGAATATGAGGACCTGCCCGTCGAAGAGAAGGGTCGAATCCAGCAGGTGGTCGAGGAACTGCAGGAGGAATTGAAGGAACTGGTCGAAAGAGCACCGCAGGTCAAGAGAGACACTCGTGACAAGGTCAAGGAAGTAAACCGCAAGGCAACCAGCATTGCCGTCCGGGGGCTGTTTGCGACGCTGAAGAAGCGGTACGCCAAGTTACCGAAAGTCGTGGAACACCTGAAGGCGGTCCGGTCCGATGTGGTCGACAATGTCGATGAGTTCAGCCCGGCGGAAGACGAACCGGCCGCTCTCTTGGGCGTTGCGAAACAGCGACGCAGTCCGCTGGAGGACTACCGCGTCAACCTGATCGTCGACAACAGCAAGACCGAGGGTGCGCCGGTTATCTACGAAGAACACCCAAGCTTTCAGAATCTGTTGGGACGCGTCGAGTACGAACAGCACATGGGCACCTTGGTGACGGGCTTCACACACATCAAGCCCGGTGCGTTGCACCGTGCCAACGGCGGTTACTTGGTAATCGAGGCGATCCGGCTGTTCCAGCAACCCTACGCGTGGGAGGGCCTGAAACGGGCGTTGTACGGCAAGCATATCCGAGTGCAATCCTTGGCCGAAGAACTCAGTTTGATCAGCACTGTTTCGCTGGAACCGGAGCCGATTCCGCTGGATGTGAAGATCGCTCTGCTGGGCGGACGCATGCTGTACTACATGCTGTACCAGCACGACCACGATTTTGCCGAGCTGTTCAAGGTGGCAGCCGACTTCGAAGAGCAAATGGATTGCAGCCCCGAGAATTGCCTGCTGTACGCCAAGCTGATCGCTACTCTGATTCACCGCGAGAAACACCTTCCGTTTGACAGGACTGCAGTGGCTCGTGTGATCGAGCAAAGCGCACGGGTCGCCAGCGATTCGGAAAAGCTGACAACGCACATGCGGACCGTGGCCGACCTGATCCGTGAAGCCGACTACTGGGCCGGGGAGGCCGAGAGCGAAACGGTCACCGAGGTTCACGTCCAAGAAGCGATTGACAAGCAGGTCTTCCGAGCCGACCGGTTGCGCGAGCGAGTCCAGGAGGAAATCCAGCGCGGGACCGTGTTGATTGATACCGATGGCGAGCAGGTGGCGCAGATCAACGGATTGGCGGTCCTCGACATGGGGAATTTTGCATTTGGCCGGCCTTCGCGTATCACCGCCACGGCGCGTTTAGGCAAGGGCGAGGTGGTCGATATCGAGCGAGAGGTGGATCTCGGCGGCGCGATTCACTCCAAGGGCGTTCTTATCCTCTCCTCGTTCCTGGCGTCGCGCTATGCCAAGGACCATCCGCTTTCGCTTTCGGCCAGCCTGGTGTTCGAGCAATCGTACGGAATGGTTGACGGCGACAGCGCATCGGTGGCCGAACTATGTGCGCTGCTTTCGGCGCTTTCCGGGATTCCGATCAAGCAATCGTTTGCTGTAACCGGATCGGTGAACCAGCACGGTCAGGTCCAGCCCATAGGCGGGGCGAACGAGAAGATCGAAGGTTTCTTTGATGTGTGCAGGGCGAGAGGTCTGACCGGCGATCAGGGCGTATTGATCCCGTCGACCAACGTCAAACACCTGATGCTCCGCCAAGACTTGATCGCGGCAACGGTTGCCGGCAAGTTCCACGTCTATCCCATCGAGACCGTAGATCAAGCGATCACCTTACTGACCGGCGTTCCGGCCGGCGTACCGGACGCGGAAGGCCAATACCCGGAAGAAACGGTCAACGGCCGCGTGGCCGCAAGGTTGCTAGAAATGTTCAATCTGCGTCGCGAGTACGGCAGGGAGCCGAAACCCGAAAAGTCAAACGAAGGCGAAGACCAACCGTGAGGCCAGTGCTTTGTCGAAGGTCAGGGTTGGCGTAGCTGCGGTCGCCAGACCGTGGAAATCCACGCTCTGGCGAGTGTAGCTACAGTGGGCAAACGCCGGTCTTATTTCGGCGGCGATCCCTAATGAGGCCAACGCGGCCAGGATAGGCCGCCCGGTCGTGGTCCGCCTGTCACCGTAGCATTCAGGGGAGAGATTCTCCCTAAAGTTATTGGCAGGCAGCCTCTTGCGGCGACAATGGCAGGTGCTGAAAAACGCGATAGGCCGACCGACATGGTCACACGATGATCGGCCCAGGTCGCCCTAAGCCTTGCTATGCGGCATAGCCAAGGCTGTTTGCGAGCCACCATCGGAATCGTTACTCACGTCAGAATATCATGAGAATCGGGCTCTGGAACGTTGATCACCCAGAGGCGTTGCACAAGCGTGGGACAGGGGCTTATTTGCGGTACCATGCAGTGTCGGCGTATTTGAAACGACAGGCCTGCGACGTATTTGTCATCACCGAGGCCAACGCTGCGATTCAATTGCCCGGATATCAGGCCGAATTCAGCGCCGAAAGCCCGTTCCTTAAACGATCTCGTAACTACGAGTCGCCAAACCAATACCACCAAGTCGGAATTTACAGCCGGGGTTACGTTGAGCCGCTGGAAATCGCAGAGCCAATCAACGGACTGCTATGTCGAACGATCTGGCAGGATCGGCCCTTGCTCCTTTACGGCAATGTCGTGACCATCAAGGATCAATTCGCGAAGAATAGTGACAAAACATATGGCGACCGTTTGCATGAACAGCTCGAGGCAATAAGACAACTCTTGACGCGGACACGGGAACGCGAAGCAGTGCTCGCAACTTGTCGTCTACGAATCCCCTCACAGTTGCAGCACTCCGATATGGAACGCCGCACGATGCCCGATCCGAATGGTGTGCGACACTCGGGATGGATACTTTGCCCTTGCTGACTTCACAGCCTCATCGAACGTATCGCCCAGGAAATACTCGCCGGATTCTGGCTCAATCGCAACAAAACGATCCATATACTTGGATTCCAGATCACTCTGCAGTTGATTGGTGTATATCTGCTTGGCTCGATCGATGACCGATCTTGTCTCGGCTGATACCATGTCTCCTCTCGCTTTCTTGCCACGGAACCGACCTCTATTGTACACTCAAACCACATCGGGAACACCACGCATCGTAGCCGCCGCTGCGTGGAGACGGCGAAGCAATCGCTGGATCGGAGCCGCCAATCCGATCGGAATTGCACGGTGACACGGATCACGGCGGCCCGGTCAGCTTGGCCGGTCCTTCCTACAACTAGCTCACCGTTCGATCGTTACGGACGACTCACGGTCTGCATTCCCTGGGCCGTCAGTTTTGATACGCCGTATGCCCCGTTGTGTTTGCCGGGGCGGGCCAGCATTCTGGGGATCGGTGTGTTCAGGAAGAAGGCGATATCCGGCTTTGTGTACTCGGCCAGGGCTTGTTCGATGGTCTGGCCTTCCTTCAAGTGAAGCATCGGTGGTGCGGCGTTTACGCGGACCGACTGCCAGATCACATCGTCGTTTTCCTTGACGATCAACTTGTAGACTTGTTCGGTCACTTGCACGGTGTTCTGGCCGCCGCGGAAGCCGAAACCTCTGTACGTGATCGATTTCGTCTTCCCTTTGTCGGAAATTGCCTCCAGCACAAGCGGTGCGTTGGACGCGATCGAAACGCCGTTCTCCTGGAGACGGGCCGTCAAAGTCTCGGTGATCTTCGGAGCTTGCCCCGGCGCGACGGGGACGTTGACTTTCAGTCGTATCGCTGCTCCCGGTTTCAGCACCAGTAGCTGGTCGGCCGACATGCCGGCGGCGGCTCGCATGGCCTCGTCGTGCGGGAGCTTGAAGGGGGATAGCCCTTTCTGCTCGCCTCCGCGGGGCAGCGCGCACCAGAAGTTCCCGCCGCAGTCGCCTCCGGCACCTTTCATGCCTTCGTAGCGCCAGAGGATCACCCTGCGAGTGACATCCAGCAGATTCGACCGGCCGAGCAGTATGTGGTCGTCGGACACCCAGTCCATCTGGTCGGCCGAGTGGATGCCGTGCAGGAAGATCTCGCGGATGCGTTCGCCCTTCTCGCAGTCCCAAACCTGCAATCGGCCACCGTGGCAGTGCATTGCCAGACGCAGGCCGTCGGGGCGGAAAGAGAACTTCATGAACGCGCCCGTGTCACCCGCTAATCGACCCAACGTGTTGCCGGTCATCGCGTCGAGCACGAACATCCCTTCTTCGGTCGAAACGGCCAAGTACTTGCCGCCCTCGTTGACGGCTGGCGTCGAATTGACTTTCAGCGTGTAAAGTGCCTTGGCTTCCGGCAAGGCCCAGAGAGCAAGCTTGCCGCCACCGACGGTTATCGCGTGATTTGCGTCGATAAAGGCAGCGAAGCTGACATCCTTCTTGCCTCCTTCGGCCGATCCGTATGGCTCCCAACTGATCAGCCGTTGCGGCATGCTGCCGGAGGCATCCCACAAATCAAGCCGTGCCTTCTTGCCAAACCCGAATGCCTCGGAGCGCGTGAGCATTCGCTGGCCGCTGGCGTCGACGTCCAACAGCCTGATATCCGCAGGCATTTCGGCCGTGCCCAGCGACCGCCCAGTCGTCAAATCACATCGTTCGAGCCAGACGGCCTCCGAGCCACCCGGCGGCTTGTTGATGCGTGACAAGAAGGCATGACCACGCATGCGATCGAAGCCGATGCAAGACACAGTCTCAAAGAACCCTTTTCCGCCTGCTGGTGGTGCGAGTGCGATCGGTGTTTGGGCAAGAGGTTGAGTGGGTTCGGCCGGCGGATTGGCGGCGAGCGACCAAACCTGCGGGGCACTGAGCATGATGTTCTTCGCTGCGGACCAATCGGCGGCGACTAATCCCCCGTCGCCCATCCCCGCGGCAGCAGGCTGCTTTGCCACGGAAGGTGGCTGCGTAGCGGATCGTACCAGTTGCTGGTCGGCCGTGCTGAGCCGATCCAAGGGGATCGCCACAGGAGTACCGTCCGTTTTCTTCAAGTGGACATTGCCATCCTTGAAATCGACGTATTCTGCCTCGGTCTTGTATTGACCCGTGCTGTCGGTCCATGTGCGCATGCCTTCCAGCGGCGATGCTTTGGCCGGCGGTGCGAATGGGTTTCCCGTCGGCGTGCCGCCACCCGCCTTTTGTATCCTGCTGGGTGGCAAGGTCATTTCCATTTGTCTGCCCATCCGAGTTACTCGGACCGTGACCCAACCGTTTTGATTCACTTTCACGACTTCGCCGGGCGACGGGTCGCGGCCCATTTTCACTTGTACTTTGTCTCCCGGCGCGTAGTCCGAATTTGCGGCTTTCCTGCGTTGAGCTGCAGCCGGGACGGATAAGATTAGAACGAAAAGAACCACTCGGATCACGGTGTTCATGGTGTAGTCCCTTCTTGTTCAAAGAGGCAACTCGTTAAGGTTTTCGCGTTCGACCGCCCCGACGTTTCTTCTGCGAGAATTGAAATATTCCTGCCACGAATATTCCTGCCTCCTGCCGCAACGACAGAGAAGTAGGCAGGAATATTCGTGGCAGGAATATTGGCCCCACTATCGCGGTCGTGAGCTTTCGGACAGATTCTAATTCGTTTTCTTGATCTCGTCTGCTCCCGGTAGGATTCTCAGCCGGGATCGCGGGACGGCCTCATCCAACTCGGCACCAAAGCCGATCCAATGGACTTTGACGCGACCGTCGTTTAACACTTCCAAAACCGTGACGTCGCGCCAACTCCCGTTCTTGTGGCCCTGGATCGTATCGCCCGGTGAAAGCGGTGTTTCGTCGGTGACCGGTTTCCCCGGAGACGGGTCCGGGGGCTGGGACAACGAATCCACTTTCTCTTGTTGGCGAGCCGATAGTTTCGTCTCTGCCTCCAATTCCTCAAGTCGTTCCGCCAGTTCCGTCTCGGTCAGTAGTCGGCAGTCGACGGTCACGTTGATCGCTTGGCCGCTGTTGTCCGTGACTTTCAGGCTGAACTGCGTTTCCGTCGTGGCACCTTTCTTGCGGTCGAACGTCGTTTCTCCTTCGCCTGTGATCGCGTACGGCGAACCCTCGGGCATGGCCACATCGTACTGCTTTTGAATGACCACCACGTTGGAATCGTGCGATTTCAGTGTGTACTTCGTCGTCGTGGAAGCCCCGATTCTCTCGGTGGTGTGCGAAGGCCCGAAGGGCCCTCGCGAGAATGGAAACGAACTACGTTTGAGTTCGATTGTCGTTCTTCGGGTGATTACCCAATAGTCAGATCGCTCCTCAGGAAACGTTTCGATGACTAACTGTGCGAGGCTGCCAAGGGCGTATGGCAGTCTCGCGTCGCAGCCGTTTTCGACGACTCTCCCGCGGTGATCGAGCGTTAGCTCGTGCCGAGGGAACATGCGAACGACGTCACTCAGCGGCACAAACGAACTGACACGGTCCATGCCCGGCGGGCCTACGAAGTTGGAGTTGACGCGTGACGAAAGCTTGCTGTCGAACAGCAGCTTGGTCTCCTTCTTGCTTGCCTCCAGTACGCGATAACGAAGCGTTCCCGTGAGCGATTCCGATAGACTGCCTCGCTTGGCCGTGATTTGCAGGGAATAGCCGTAACTGTTCTCCGGCTGCCAGTTGTATTTCAGGCTGGGAGCAGATGGCTTAATACGTGCGGTGAGCGTAGCATTGGCATCGGCGCCGCGTCGTTCTTTCTGGTTTGTGGACCGCAGTTCGTCCTGTTGTTGTCGACGCTTCTCATCTCTCTTTCGTTCGGCAGCCGCCTTTGCGGCCTGAGTGGCGGCTTTTCGCTCTTGCTGCGCAACTTCTCTTGGCGAAAGGAGGTAGTAACCGAGTCCCAAAACAAGGCATCCACCGAGCAGGAAAACCGCGAAGATTGACGCGATGACCAAAACCACGGGCCCCGCCGACCGAGGCTCCGGCGTCTGTCGTTGTGCCTGGGGCGTTGCTTGTGCGGTAGGTTTCCGATCGTAAGCCGCTTGCGTGCGAATGGGCGGATCGGCCACTTGGGCGACGGCGTCGAATGGCTGTTCGTGATTCTCCTGCAAAATGGCATCAAGGGTCGCTGCCACGTCGGCCATCGACTGGTAGCGGTCCTCGATGCGTTTGGCCATCATTTTCCGGCAGACGGCGGCCAAACGCGGATCGACGCCGGGCTTCAACTCCGCGGGCGGCTTCGGCTTGCCGGCAACGATCTGGCCGATGACGGAGATCACCGAACCCTGAAACGGCAACCGGCCGGTCAACAGTTCGTACAGAATCACGCCCAGTGCATAGACGTCGCTGGTCGGCCCAACCGCGTCCGAATCGCCCATGATCTGCTCGGGTGACATGTAAGCGGGCGTGCCGATGAGCGTTCCCGCCTTGGTGTCTCGAACGTCCGTTTGGTCTGTTCGCCGAGCCAACCCGAAGTCCATCACGACCGGCTCGCCTTCGGCGTCGATCATGATATTGCTGGGTTTCAGATCGCGATGGACGACACCGCCCTCGTGGGCCTTTTCCAGCGCCAATGCCAGCTTGTACACAATCGTGGCGATTCGGCGTGGCGATCGCGCACTGTTTTGAGCCATCCATCGCGAAAGCGGTTGGCCGTCGATGTAGGCCATGGCGATGAAGTGGACTCCGTCGATTTGATCGACGTCGTACACCGGACAGATGTGCGGACTTCGCAATGTCGCTGCCGCTCGTGCTTCGCGATAGAACCGATCAATCATCTCCGGCTCCTTTGCTTCGTCAAAGCCCGGAATCTTCAGGGCCACTTCGCGTTCCAGTTGAGTGTCGTGGGCCAAATAGACCGAGCCCATCGCGCCTTGGCCCAGTTCGCGTTCGACTCGGTAACGACCGAATTCACAGGGAGCTGCAATCTGCGGCGGCTGATCGTGCGTGTGATTCGGCGCGGTTGATCCAGTGGCCGACGATTTGGCCGTATCGTTTCGCACGGAGTAGTCTGAGTGTTCGTCGAACGTCGGTCCGGCCATCTGTTGGACGACACTGGCCGCATCGAAGAACTCTCGCAGTTGATTGGCCACGTCTTCGTGGTCGGCGATGAACCGCTCCGGATCAACTGCCTCGCCGCGATCCACCAGTTCGAAATACTCGACGATCGCCTTGTCCACGCCTTCCGTTTTGTCTGTCATGAGAACGCTATGGAACGTAACCGTTCCGCCTGTTGTGATCGGCGAATCAAGAACCGTCGCGTGTTGCCTGTGGGGCACGTTTCCAACGTGCCAGGCACGATGGAATCGTGCCCCACGTGTTTCCGCTCCGGTCCTTAGTGATGTTCGTCTCGCAACTCTATCCGCAATCCGCTCAAACCGCGCTTTATCAAGCCTGCGATCGAGTGTTTCGTTCGTCCCGTATGTTCGGAGATCTCGGCCAGCGACCAGCCTTCCAGGTATCTTAGCCGAACCGCTTCGCGTTGATCCGGTGCCAGCTTCTGCAGGGCGGCCGCCAAACGGACAGCCCGTTCGCCCTGCATCAGACGCTGGCTGGGTGAACTCTGTTGGGCCGGCGCGACCTCGCGTACGGCACCGTCAGCTCCCAACGCCTGTTCGCGATTGACGGTTCGCTTCTGTGTCGAGACGTGGTCGCGAAGAGCATTCCTGACATTGTGTTCGTGAATTGTCCGCAACCACGCTACGAACTGGTCCGGCTCGTCGCCATCGAACCCCTCGATTCGGCCGAAAACGGACAAGCACGTTTGCTGAACAATATCCGACTCGTCCAAACGACTTTCGAGTCGCTCGCCGATCATCCGCCGCGCGAGCAGCTTCAAATACGGCCGATGATGTTCGAGCAAATATCCCAGCGCATCCCGATCACCGTCGCGAGCACGACTAATCAACGTACGGACGCTTGTCGTGGTAGTTGTCATTTGGAAGCCAAGATTCGGTTCCAACAGATAAAGCCCGAAACCGTTCGAACCTAGTCGCGAAATCTTGGCATATTCTAGAGCTTTTGGCGAGGGTCTTCAGTAGCCCCTAGTACATTCGTCGGGGCTCGTCAGTGCGA
Source organism: Pirellulaceae bacterium (assembly GCA_016784735.1). GTDB lineage: Bacteria > Planctomycetota > Planctomycetia > Pirellulales > Pirellulaceae > JADHUC01. The sequence goes on from JADHUC010000164.1 coordinate 16,299, forward strand.
GCCGTTGCAGGGGTTTCTTCTTGAGGGTGCGGCCATTGACGAAAGCCGACGCCGCGCCAGAGGCGGTAGGTGTGGCGGCGGTCGGGGCCGATCGGGACGCAGACGGTGGCTTCGGGCTCGACGTTTCGGAATGCGGCTCGCAGGGCCTCCGGCGGTTCGCCGTCATCGCGCGTCACGATCATTGCGTCCCAGCCTTCTTTGCCCTCGGGGGGGCCCCAGACATCATATTGTGAATTGATATTGCCCGTACCGTTCCAGTGGTAGGTTCGAGGCTGCTGGGGCATGTAGAAGGCCAGTGCGCTGGTCGCAGCCCGCCCGACAGCCACGACCACAAACGTCCGCTCGGATCGTGGCATTTCGTCAAATCGTGCTCCGACCTCGATGCCCAATTGCTGCCATCCGCGCAAACGAATTGCCGGATCCAATTTCGTGCCTTCCAGTCCGAACCCGAACGGCAGAACGTACGTGGCAACGGCAAAGGCTGCGCCTACCCACACAGCCCGCCGCAACGCGCGTTGGCCGTTACGCAGCGGCGACAAGCCTTCCGCCTTTTCGAACGCCCAGCCCACCAGCAAGACGACGCCTGCTGGATAGAAAGCGGCTGGCCAGTTGGGCTGCACTCGCTGTACGAGACTCAGGCACAAGACGCCGAGCATCGGCAACGCGCTAAAGCACAGCAGGAAACGCTCGCGACGTCCAAGTTTGGGGAACGCTCGAAGCGACAGAAAGCCCACAGCCGCCCACAAAGCACATGTCACGGGTGAAACCACGCCGAACTGTGCCGCCAAGAATTCGCCGGAACGTGATAGTCGCTTCAGCAGATCGACTGACTGACCTGCAAAGTGGCTGCTCGTGTGTTGGGCCGTGATCCAGCCGTGCTGACTGTTCCACCAGAGTACAGGTGCCAGAAACAGCAGCGATCCGATGGCCCAGGTCCAGAATCCTGGTCGCACGAGTTCGCGGCGATCTTCGCGACTGGTCAGTAGAAAAGCGCCAATCAAAGGAATGAAGCCCATCATCGTCTGTTTCGACAGCACGCCCAACCCAGTGGCCAGCGTGGCCAGCAGCAGCCAGACGACACGATCCGGCTTGCGTTCCAGGAATCGCCAGCAGCAGTACAGCGTCGTACACCACCAGAACAGCAGAGGCGCGTCGATCGTCATCAGCAATCCCAAGGCCGCATTACCGGGCGTTGCAGCCGCCAGCAACATGGCCCAGAAGCCGGCTTTCGGACCGTATATGCGCGCGCCCAACGCGTACATCATCATCAGCCCGCCGGTCGACAAGAGGATTGCGGGCAGGCGGACGAAAAATGCGGAGGAACCACCGAGCGAGGTGGACAGGGCGATAAGCCAAGCGACCATGGGCGGCTTGCTGTAGTAGCCCCAGTCCAACTGGCGCGACCAGTCCCAGTAGTACGCTTCGTCGTGGACCAAGTCCACCGGGACAATGGCTGCATAAATAAGGCGAAACACAAACAAGCCGCAAATCACCAACAGCGCCCGGCGCAACCAGATCTTCCCTTCTCCGGCTCGGGGCTCACGATCGCGTGAATCCAAAGTCATTCGTTGACTGCTCCTTAACGTGGGGCACGTTTCCAACGTGCCAACCGTCCAAGAGGCACGTTGGAAACGTGCCCCACAATTCGCGCACGGTGCGCGGATGTTATCCAGTCTGACTTCAACGTCGCATCGTTCGCAGCATCATCGCTGCGCCGATGACAAGCAGAACTGCGTCGGCAAGCCAGACGGACAGTCCGGGGTAGAAGCCTTCTCTAGCGATGTTCTCGCCGACCACCAGCAACGGGTAGTACACCAACAGAATCGGCATGAAACAACAAAAGAAGACAGACATCGTGTCCGACGAACGGCCCTTCATCGCCACGGGTATTCCGATCAGGGCGAAACAAAGGCAACCGAAACCGTTGGAGAATCGTCGCGGGATTTCCGTTTGCAGGCGATACAGGCGGGCTTGGTGAGAATCGAACTGCCTTTGTAGGTCCGCCGTCTTGGCCTCTTGGTTCGCGCCGCGCTGCGCTGACAATTTTCGTCGGAGGTCCGAGACAATGGCCGTTTCGCGGGTAATCTGTTTGGGAATGACGCGCGAGCCAAGCGCAGCGGGCGAAAGGCGGTTTTCGGGATGTAGTTCCGGCTCGCGAAGAACGACGTCATGTGCGAAGTGACCAGGGAATCGGAGGCATGCTTTTCCCGTGGCCTCAATCTGCCCGTTGCGACATTCAAAACGTAACGTTCCGGCGTCCTCGTTGGCTCGCAACCTCGCTTCCTCGGCTGTCAGGGTGATCGGCGGTGCGTCCGCGCGGCCGTCAATGTTGATCAGGGGCTGCAAGAGTCGGTCGCCGTCGACGCCCTTCACGACGATTGATATTCCGTGCTTGGTGAAGGAACCGTTCGCCTTCAGATACCCAAGGGCGATCTGATCAACTGATTCTTCGACCAGACGGCGCAGATTGGGCCTCGACCACAAGGCACAGACGTCGTAGATTCCAAAAGTCGCGATGCTCAACAGATAGGCAACGACAAGGACAGGCCAAACGATGCTCAGCGGATTGATGCCCAATGATTTGATGGCGACGATTTCGTTCGACACCGTCATTCGGCCGAAAACGCTGCAAACGGCGAACAACAGGCATCCTGGTATCGTGAAGCGGAGCATCTCCGGGAGGATGTAAGGCATGGTCCCGAGAACAACGCTTGGCGGCAAGCCCTGCCTGATCCCCTCTTTCGCTCCGCCGCCCAACGTCATTAGCAGCAACGTGATGGCGATCGTCACGAAGAAGATCGTCAAGATATCGAAGACGACATACCGCTTGATGGTGTTCATCGGTAATGGACTGACCGGGTCGAGGAAAGGTGTGGGGAGTTTCCTCGTCAGACCGGATTCGAGTCAACCCCGAAACGCCACAGAACTTGTAGCTGAATTCGCAAGAATTCACATGGATACGTTGTCGCTGCCTGAATTCTTGCGAATTCAGCTACATGTCCATTCCTGCACCCGGTGTCATGCTGCTTTGCGGCGATCGACTTCTTCGTCCGCTGGCAACCGATCACCGACCGCCGGGCGAATGTCGCGAGCCGCTTCGGCACCGATCAAGATCGGCTCGAACTCGACGGGCTGGTCAACATCAACGCGTGAAGTCCCTGGCTTACCTAGATTAAACAGGCAACACAGAGCCAACCCGCTCAAATAGGTCATGCCGGCCGACCAGAGCACGTCGCTGGGGAAATGTCCGCCCTGTGCGATTCGCGCGACGCCCAACAGCACACCCCATACCAGGCCCAATGCGACAAACCCCAGAGCCACACGGCGACGGCGTCTGTAAAGAAGGAAAGCCGGCGCCATTAGATAGAACCCAATGGAAGCGTGGCCGGAAGGAAAGGACTTGCACATACGCGCGGAAGTCCTGCCCCAAACGTGTACGAATTGCTGATCTCCGCCGAATTCGACTACCTGCTTGGGACGCGGACGGCACCAATACGGCTTGAACAGGCCATTGACCAGCAGGCCAGGTCCTAGAGCCAGCACGGCTGCCAGGAAGAATCCCGCTTCACGATAGCCACGCAGACGTCTCCAAGCGAGACTTGCTGTTCCGATCGCCAATCCGCCGATTCCAAGGACCAACCCAGGCAGCGTGCCGTAGGTATAAGCAAACTTCCACAGGTTCGCCTCGGCCATTGGCCAAGCAGCGCTATCCTGGCCGTAGAAGATTCGACAGATTGCGATATCGGCGTTCGTCAAACGAAACAGCGCGGTGAGCAACAAGAGAGCCAACAAGGGTATCAACACTGGAAAGGCGATGCGCCGAACGAGCGCCGGATCGCCGTCATCCGCCTTCGCTTTTCCGTCGAAGGATGGCGTGGCGTCCGTGACTTCTGAGCCGCGAGTCCAGGGAGCGACGGACCATGAGGTCCGTGGATGGCGCGTCCTTTCGGCCAATGGCATGACTTGATTTTTGCTGCGCATCGAGAAAAGCGTCTCTTGGGGTCTGGCGAGGCGCACACGGCGAGTGCGATGACAGGTATCACCCTACGTCGGCAATCGTCGATGCCCGGACGCAACCGATTTTGCCGGTTTTGACGATAATTCCAGCGGAGGCTGGTATCGCTGCATTGCTAGCAGGCGTTCTGCGGCGCCTTGTGGGGCACGTTTCCAGCGTGCTGGCAGTAATCCCTTCGAGATTAGGGCGGGGCGGGAACACTCGCGGCGTATCACTGACGACGATTGCCGAGAACGGTGATTCCTATTGTGAGGTCGGTTTGGTATGCGGTAGGATACTCGCGCGACATGCTCACGTGCATGGAAGCGAAGGCAAGAGATCAACCCTCGATTGCTGGAAAGGACAGCCGCAATGGTTATCTCACTTGGCGATGTTGCGCAACTGGTTGGAGGCCAACTGAACGGAGACGGCCAGATTCCCATCGCCGGCGCGGATACCATTCGTGACGTGGGTCGCGGCGAAATCACCTTCATCGAGAACGTCAAACTGGCCGACAAGCTTGCGGCCTGTCAAGCTGTTGCTGCTCTTGTACCGCGGGACTTTCAACCCGAGGGCATCCCCTTCATCACCGTGGATAACGTACAAGAGGCTTTCGCAAAAATCGTCGCGCATTTTCGCCCACCCCGCGAGGACGATCGGGTTGGCGTAAGTGCTTCGGCAATCATCAGTCCCACGGCGAAACTGGGCCCCGGTGTCACGGTCGGTGCCAATGCCGTGATTGGGGACGGCGTCGAGATCGGCGACGGAAGCATGATTCATGCCGGCGTCCAGATCATGGCTGGGTGTGAATTGGGGGACAATGTCGTTGTTTTCCCCAACGTCGTACTGTACGAAAACTCGGTGGTCGGATCGCGAGTGATCATTCATGCCGGGGCCGTCGTCGGCGCCTATGGATTCGGCTACACCACGGTGGACGGTCGTCACCAGTTGTCCGCGCAACTGGGAAATGTGGTAATCGGCGACGATGTCGAGATCGGCGCCTGCACGACGATCGACCGCGGCACTTACGGCGCGACCTTGATCGGCGAGGGCACGAAGATCGACAACCAAGTGATGATCGCGCACAACTGCCGGATTGGGCGGCACAACATCATCTGTTCGCAAGTGGGAGTCGCCGGCACCACTTCGACCGGCGACTACGTCGTAATGGCCGGCCAGGTGGGCATTCGCGATCACGTTCACATTGGCGACGGAGCCAAGCTCGGCGCGAAGGCTGGAGTGATGAGTGATATCCCGGCCGGTGGGGCCTACGTGGGTATCCCTGCGACGCCCGAACGGCGGCAGATGTTGATCCAGGCATCGCTGATGAAGCTGCCTGAACTGAAGAAGCAGATCAAGGCCCTCGAACGCGCGGTCGACGGACTGAAAGACCGCCCGGAAGCCCTCTCGCCACAGGAGGCAGCGTGAACGACAGTCATTCCTCCAGAATCGGATTGGCGGCCGGATGGGGGCGATATCCGATTGTGGTTGCCGAGTCGCTGCGTGACCAGGGCTATCAAGTCTACTGCCTGGGAATCAAAGACCACGCAGCCCCCGCACTCGCGGATTGCTCGCACGACTACCACGAGGTGGGCTTGGCAAAACTCGGCGCTGCGATTCGCTACTTCCGCCGAAACGGCGTCGCTCAGGCGACGATGGCCGGCAAGATCCACAAAGTTCGATTCTTTCAGAAGTTTGCCTTTTTGAAACACCTTCCGGATTGGCGTTCCTTCCGCACGTTCTACGCTCACTGGATTTCGAAGACCAAGGACCGGAAAGACGACACGCTATTGACTGCCATCGTGGACGCATTCGCGAAGGATGGGATTCATTTTGCTCCTGCAACGGATTTCCTACCGGAGTTGCTTGTGAAACGCGGAGATCTTACAGGTCGGTCGCCGTCGAGTGGCCAATGGAAAGACATCGAGTTCGGCTGGCGATTGGCCAAAGAGCTGGGGCGTCTGGACGTAGGCCAGACGGTCGCAGTCAAGGGCCGAGCCGTTCTGGCGGTCGAAGCCGTGGAAGGGACGGACGAGTGCATCCGCCGCGCGGGGCTCTTATGCCCTCAAGGCGGCTTCACTATCGTCAAGGTCGCCAAACCGCAGCAGGACATGCGGTTCGACGTGCCAACGATCGGGATGGAGACGATGCACACGCTCGTCGAAGCCGGCGCGTCCGTGCTGGCCGTGGAAGCCGACAAGACGATTGTGGTGGACCAGCAGGACGTGATCGACTTCGCCCGACGCCACAAGCTGACAGTCGTGGCCGTCCGGCAGGGCAGCCTTGGAGAACTGGAACGGGCAGCCTGAAGAAATGACCAAATCCCAATGACCAATGCCCATTAGAAAGACGCCCAATGACGTCTGACCGTTTGGTCATTGGTCATTTATCTCCGCCGGGTGGAGTTTCCACCTCAGCGCTGATAAATGGGCAGGAATCCTTTGTCCAACTGCATCATGACCAAGTTGCAGGCCGTGACGTAGATCGGGCCGATATTGCCGGTCCAATAGCCTTCGTCGTTCTGTTCGTTGACGATCTTGTCGTACAGCTTGTCGCGGTACGGATTCCATTCTTTGCGGCCTTGGCGGTAGACGACCTGCGAGTAGTACAGGTACGTGTAGTGCCAGTGTCCGTAGGAACGTGCACCGCCGGAAACCTGGTGTAGCGTCTTCTTGCAGTATTCCAGCATTTGCGGGACGTGTTCGCTGTCGTAGTCGCCCGCGTTGTACAACGTCGCCATGGCAGCCGCCGTGATGGCCGGACGTGAACTGCCGCGGTTGCGCGAGCTGTACGAGATGCCCCCGTCCTGGTTCTTGCATTTGTAAATGTACTGCTTTGCCTTTTCGATCGCTTCGGCAGGCACGGGGATGCCGGCGTTGCGGCAGCCTCGCAGGCCCTGCACCTGCGTGATCGTCGTCGAACCTTCGTCGAAGTCGTTGCCGTCCTTGGCGCTGACGTAGCCCCAGCCGCCGGACTTGGTTTGAGCCTTGCAGCTAAAGTCCACTGCTTTGGTAAGCGCTTCGATCACCAATTCACGAGTCTCTTCGTCCTGTTCCTCGCCCAAGACCTGCGAAAGAAACAGCATCGAGAAGCCGTGGCCGTAGGTGTACCGATTGTCGCTCTGCGGATCGCCGATCAGACCGTTCGATCGGCATTTGGTCAACAGGTAATCGACGGCTCGCCGTATGTTCTTGGCGTACGGCCCCTGGGTGGTCGTCGCCCCAGAGCAGATCAGAGACACTCCGGCCAGGGCCGTCATCGCAGTGGGGTAGTTACCAGCGGTCCAATTGCCGCGGATTGGTGACTGAGTTCGAGCCACCCAATCCAAGCCCCGCTTGATCGCCTTTTCCCAGCGGGGGTCCTTCTTGGCTGCAAAAACGGGGGTGTCTAACGAACTCGCCGCGAGGGCCCCCACAGGCAGGGCAGCGAGGGATTTCAAAACCGAACGACGCGAGAAGCGTTTGGTCATCTAGTCAACTCCTGATTTGGCACATTCGATGGTCTTCTGCCTATTCTACTTCAGAGTATCGTAATCTGCCAAAACCACATATGGTGCTTGCACGTAGAAAGCCAGCCCTACGGGGCATTTGTGCACCGAGCCGTGTCAAAAGTTCATTGAACGGTTCGTAGACCCGGCGTCAGCCCCGATCCTCGATTCTATCTGGGCGCGGATAATGTGTACAATGGAACGAGAAAGGGCAGATTCATGAATGAGACGGACACCGTGGTGAGAACGACGTTACGCGTTCCGGGCAATTGGCCGCACCCGGGAGAACTCATCGAGCGCATGCCGGCTGGCTTTCGCCTGACACCCGAAGCCCTCATCTTGCCGGACGGTACCGAAATTGAGTTCACGCCCATGCCGCCGGATGGCCAGTTCGCTGAGATCTTCAAGTCGTCATGCCGGCAGCCGGCTACGCACGGCGAATTGGAGATTGTCAACGGATACACTGTGAATGCTGTATTGACCGGACCAGGCGGTTCCCTGAAGGCGGCTGCGACGATGATGCAAGCCGGAGCGGCCATCGTCCGCGCGGGCGGGGCCGGCGTGTTTGTTGATAACAGCGTCGTTGCTCACGGCGGCGGCCATTGGATCGAGATGGCCGAAGACGGCAGCCCGGACGCCTTGAGCTTCGCCTTTGTCGGCATCGTGCGCGGCCAACAGGAAGTGTGGACGGTGGGCATGCACGTGATGGGCCTACCCGACGTTCTGATGCGACGCGCGGACTGCGACGCCGATGGCGACGCCATCATCGAAGTCATTCGTTACCTGTGCCGCGGCGACAAGCCAATCGGAGACGGCCACGTGTTGGCCGACGAAGCCGGCCCGCGTTTCCAAGCAGCAGCCACGAGCAGCGGCCGGTTTGACGCAGGAAGTCCGATGTATAATCCCTTCGGTCGCTTGAAGCTGGTGAGCATCAAAGACATCGCCGAAAGCAATTGAAGTTGATGCCCACGTGTAACGCTCCGTTGGTTGGCGCCCAACTCCTGCCCCGGCGCCCGAGGTGGCCCGTTACGGCTGCAGCTAGATACCGTGGGGGTCGCACTCGGAATCGTTGATTTTGCGCTGCCATCCGTGGACCGGAGCCCCGGTCTACTCCGGTCGCACCCAAATCGGACTCGACCAGGCAATCTCGCCGTTATCCTGCAAGACTCGCAAGTACCACCATTCCTCTTGATCCAGCGGCCTGGCGCAGTTGAACGTCTCGGACATATCGTCACCGCCTCGGCCCGGCCACTGCATCGCGATCTCATTGTTGCGAAGCAGGTCCACGCGTTTGATCCGGTTCGTACCGACCGCTCGCCACGTGACGACACGTGCTGTGCCAGCATCGGGGATGGTGATTTCGCTGCCCGACGGACTTCTGTTGACGTCGAACAATACAATGATATGTGCCCCGGTTGTCCCATAGCAGCGTCGAGCGTACAGCGCATCCCAAACGGCGTCACGAGTCAATTCGGACGCCAAGACCGCACACCGCGCCTCGCCGGTGCCGGGTCGCCCTGAGTGTGTATCCGTTGATCCGAAGAACCCTACCTGATGCCCCTGGGCCAGTGCTGCTTGAGCACTCGCGCCGCAATCCTTGCGCCGGATCCGAAGTTCCGGATTCGGTCCGCCCGGTGCCTCGAAGGAGCCGCGGTTCTGGCAGATCTCTACCAGACGCTGGTATCTGTGGTCGATGGCAGACCAGTCGGCTGCGCGCCACATCGGTGTTCCGTCTTTGCGTACGGCGGTTGATTCCGTGTTGGTATGATGTGGCACCACTACCGCACGCAGTTGTCGCTCGTCCAGCCACTCCCACCAACTGGCCATGTTATCGGGAAGGCGCGGCTGTTCGGGACCGAAATCGCCGCGATAGTAGATATTGCGATGCCCAAAATCGGAGCTACTCCACTCGAAACCCAGGAGCGTCGCGAAGACTCCGTCTTGGTTGTTCCGGTTCGCTGATTCTACCGCCCGCTTCCATCGCTCGCCGCGGGGAGAATGATCTGACAGAGCCCCAAAATCCAGACCCCAGAAACGCCGTGCATAGTCATAGGCTGCGTCGGGGTCCCCCACCGCGTCGCTTGATATCTCGCAGTGCGAGTGGATGTCGCCGAAGAGAATACCGGGCTCGTCAACTCGGCGCGGAAGGATGGGGTTGCTGGAGACCGACAGGTCGCCCCACTTCACCTG
>JADHUC010000165.1 GCA_016784735.1 Pirellulaceae bacterium
GCTTTCCATTGCCGGCACGAAGGTCACGGATGAAGGACTCACCCACATCGGAAACATGCGCGGTCTCGCGTCATTGTCGCTCGGTGACTTGTGGAGCGGCGCGAGCGTACCGATCACCGGCGCCGGATTATCGAATCTAGTGGCATTGAAGCAACTGGGAACGCTCGACCTGACCGGGGCTCCAATCACGGATTCCGGACTGGAACACATTACCGGGCTCACGAATCTATACTGGTTGTCGCTCAGTAACACGAAGATCGGAGACGCCGGGCTCAGGCATATGAAGCATCTTCGTGGACTTCACGCGTTGTATCTCGGCAACACCGAAGTCGGCGACAGTGGGTTGGTGCACTTGGCCAAACACCGTCTCGGTAACCTTGGACTGGACTGCACGAAAATAACCGATGCCGGATTGGAGCATCTTGGAGGAATGACTAGTGTCAACTGGCTGCGGCTGGAGAATACGGGCATCACTGATACAGGTCTGGCAACCATGCGAGAGTTCGTCAATCTAGATGCACTCAATCTCGCCGGGACGGGGATCACGGATGCAGGCTTGAAGAATCTGAGTGGTCTAGCGAAGCTCCGAGTCCTGACGCTCAGCAATACCGCGATTACGGACGCAGGCTTGCCGCACATCCGCGACATTCCGACCTTGTATCTCGATGAAACGCGCATCACCGACAAAGGGATGCGCGAGTTGTCGCGTTCGCCGCGGCTCTATTGGCTGAACGTGTCCGGCACCGAGGTATCCGACACGGGCGTCCGAGACTTGAGAAGCACTCGAAGTCTTCGCTGGTTGTACGTCGTGGACACGACGGTCACACAAGCAGCCATTCGCGACCTTAGGAAGGCTCTCCCGAAATGCACGATAGTCCAGAAGCTCAGCGAATGACTCGGGGACCCCAACGTCGCGGCTTTCGGTTCAGTTTGGCGCAAATGGTATTGGCCGTGACGATGCTGGGTCTCGTGCTTGCGTTTGCCCGAGCGGTGATTCGAAATGCGGGCGAGAGCTTCCATCCCCAATGCCTTGCCTATTCTCCGGATGGGAAGAATCTCGCCGCTGGATTCTCGGACGGCAAGATCAAGATTTGGGACTTGGCCTCGGGCCGCGAACAGTCGTTCTCGGCGTTGGGGAGTCACGACTACGTCGAGATCGGTGGTTCGGTTTTGGATCTGAGTTTCGACGCGGATGGCCAGACACTGGTGACGGTCAGCTCGGGAGGCGCGGTAAACCGCTGGAACACGGATCGGAGAGGGCGGAAGACAGGGTTTCGGACGCCCGTCGACCCGCAGTTGGCCAGGCTCTCGTCCGACGGCCAAGTGGTCGCCACATGCGATCGGGAAAGCGTTGCACTCTACGACACCAAGGCAGGGAAACAACTGCAGAAGTGGACAGCAGACGCAGAACCAAAGGCGATTGTCTTCTCGTCCGACGGCACAACCCTGGCAGTGGGATACGAGAACGAACAGGTCGATCTGCATGACGTGCAGACGGGAAAAAGGCTATTCAGAGTCAACACGCAATCAGAGCCGTGTGCACTAGCCCTATCTCCGAACCGTCGAACATTGGCTGCAGCCGACGGATTTGGCGGTGGGGGAGACATAGCTCTCTGGGATATCGGCACCGGTCGGCGGTTGGCAAGGTTCGGCGGACTCTCCGAGGACGTTACCGAGTTGCTCTTCTCACGCGACGACCGCTCTCTTATAGCCTGCGACAATGACGGTACGATCGTCGTTTGGGATGTGCGCACCCAGAAGAAGCTGCGCACGCTAACCAGACGTCTTAGGATCATGCCCCTGCCCACCGCGAGCAGTTCGGCCGCCGTGGCATTCGCACCGCAGGGCGATGTCTTGGCCACCAGCAGCGTCGGGCAAGTCGCCTTGTGGGACATGAAAACGCTGCGCAAGCGGTCCACGGTTTGGTCCAACTGGCGACCTTATGAGTACTTGTTCGGCGTCGGCTTCATCGTCTGGGCCGTGGCCTGGGGGTTGGCTGGCGGCCGACGAGCCGTCAAACCGCCCGCCGCCTTGATCGTGTGCTGGGTCATGATGGGATCTGGTGGCGCTCTGGCCATTATGTTCTCGATGGCCCTGGTATTCGATATCGGCGGATGCTGCCTATTCTTGCCGACGGTCTACTACGGCGTCGTAATGGGAATTGTTGCTTTAACACGAGGAGTCGGTCGATCGAGAACCGGATTGGCGACGGTTTCCGTGATGCAGATGTGCAATATCATGAACTGCGACTTCTTCAATTTGGCGTTCGGAATTGTCGGTCAGGTGTTACTTCGGGGTGGCGATGTCCGAAGATACCTCGAAAGCTGACGTTGCTGTGTTTCGTGTCCTGGTTGAACGGTATGGTTGCGGTCGCCACGTGTTTCATGTCGCTCGCTTGCCTCGCGTACCCGAGTGCTAGATAATGGGAACCGGCTGACTGATTAGACAGCGCCACTTTGACGCGAAGTCCGCAAATTCACTAGCCCGACGCGCCAGCGAGGGTTTTGCCGCAACGTGTTCCCTCGCTTGCGCTTCGGGCTAGTGTGGGATAGAAGAGGTGTGGTCCAACTAATGAAAATGCGAAGACGCGAGTAGACAAGAATGCCCCAGGAATTCGACCCGTATCACAAATGGCTTGGAATTGCCCCCAAGGATCAGCCTCCGCACCATTATCGCCTGTTGGGTATCGACGCGTTCGAGGAGGATCGCGATGTGATCGACTCGGCGGCGAATCGTGTGATGTCCTACCTCAAGGAATTGGCTACCGGGGACGACGCGGCGCACTCACAGAAGCTCCTGAATGAGGTAGCCCAGGCACGGTTATGCCTGCTGAATCGCGAGAAGAAGGCGGCGTATGACAAAGAGCTGAAGCCGAAGCTGTCACCCAAAAAGCTGCCGCCGCGGAAGAAACCGGAAGCTGCGTCAGCGAAAGCACTCCCTCCGGCTGGCCCTTTACCCATGTCCCCGCCAAAGGCGGTTACTCCGGCGCAGACGATACCGGTGGCCGTGCGAGTCAAGAAGACTCAGGCCAAGGAAGTCAAGACCAAGCCCAAGTGGCCGGTGCCGCTCGTCGCGGGGGGCGCAGCGGTGTTGCTGGGCGCGGTGTTGTTGGTTGTGGTCTTGTTGACTCTTCTGAGCGATTCTCCGCCGTCTTCGTCCGGTCAAGGGGCGGATTCGGCGATCGCAGACGGGCCGAACGGCAACTCCGGGCGCAATAGCGGAAATGCGACTCAACGGCTTGAGAAGGAATACGCGGGAATCAAGGCCAAGATGCTCACGTCGATGGACTCGAACGAAGCCGCTCAGTTGGCTTGCCAGATTCTACAAGAGTACAATCCTGACGACACGGAAGCACGCGATGTCTATGGCAGATGGCTCTGCCTGGAGAAAGGCGACTGGCCAGACGGACTTGAACAACTGTCCAAAGGCGGTGACGAGAACCTCCGCAACGCCGCCACTCAGGACCTAGCAGGCGCAGCCGATGCGACCCAGCGACTCGGTCTCGGTGATGCATGGCACCGGTTAGCGGCGTCCGATGAGCGGCTGAGCGGCTTTCTGGACCGAGCAAATTACTGGTATGACCTTGCCCTGCAAACCGAAGGCAACACCGGCAACGACAGCGACGCCGTCGAACGGGCTGGCCGTGTTTTGGAGATGAATCCCGATCATCCAGAGGCCAATTCTGTCGTTGGCAAGCAGTTGTGCTTGACCGAGGGTGATTGGAAACGCGGCGTCGAGCAGCTTGCCAAGGGAAGCGATGACGCTCTCCGAGAGGCAGCGAGCCTGGAGTTGGCCGGCGTGCAGGACGCGGGGCAACAAGCTCGCCTGGGCGATGCATGGTACGACATTGCGAAATCGGACGCGGAACAGAGCGACTTTCTCCACCGAGCCGTTTATTGGTATGGACTCGCCCTGAACGACGCGGACGCTGACGAAGCCGCTCGCGTGGCATCCAGAATCCTGGAATTCGATACGGAAGACCCCACAGCAAATCTTGTCTATGGAAAACACTTGTGCCTGTCGGACGAAAACTGGCAACGCGGACTTTCCCTGTTGGCTAACGGGTCCGATGCCGGACTGAGGGGTGCAGCCATCCAAGATCTGGCCGACCCGTCAACTACGCCTGAACGCGTGCGTGCGGGCGACTCTTGGTATCAGTTAGCCAGTTCTGATACGTCGCTTGCGGGCCTGCTTTCCCGAGCACAGTACTGGTACGAGCTTGCGCTGCCCGACTTGGCCGATGCGGAACGCGAGCGGGTGCTCCGGCTCCTTGCGCCGCATCTTGCCACCGCGGAGAAGGAGCATTTGGTGGCGTTGCTCGAACCGCGTCTGGATCAAGAGCAGATCGCAGCCGTGCGTGAATTGCTGCGAATCGAGCAAACCCTACCAGGGATGGTTCTTTCCTCCACGTGGAAGCCCTTGACAAACGATGACGAGTTGACCGACTGCTATACGCTGGGCCCGAATCCCAACGCGATGCGTCAGGCAGTACGGTTGTGGCTTAGCGACCCTAAGGCGGCGCAGAAGAAAGGCATCAGTTTCGAGTGGAAGCCCGCGCACGCCTACCAAGCCGACAGTAAGCAGCGGCGATCCGGACAAAAAGGCTATACGTTTGCCGGGCCCGTCTTGGGTGGGCACTTCATGTTGTACAAATTCCAAATCCGCCAGGACGTCGACCAGCAGGTCGAGGTGAATGCCTCGACATACGCTGCAGCCGGCACTCGCAATGTTCTGGCAATGGTGATTGACGGCATAGCCCTGGGAAAGAACAGGCAGACAGTTCCTCTGCGCCGGGGAGAACACGTAGTCCTCGTGGACCTGGCTCACAGCGGAAGCTCGAATCCGGACCATTCCTGGATGCGAATCACACTGGAGGGCAAGGAGCCCCTTTCGCAGATGGCCGTTCCTTAATGCGCGCGAGGGCACGAGAGCATTTGGTGTTAGTCCATCTTTCACTCGATGGTGGTTGAACTGGTGGAATGACTGTCCGGGGCAGCCTCAATTGCCTTCACTGCGATTTCCTGGAACTCCTTGCGGATGTCTGATGCGTCGCTGTTGCCGAAACCGGTGCGCTGGATCATCAGCACGAAGATCATCTGGCGGTGCGGGTCGACCCAGCCCTGAGTGCCGAAGGCGCCGCCGTGACCGTAGGTACCCGGTGACAACATTCCGGTGACGCCCTGCGGTTCGCGGACCACGCACCAACCCAGGCCCCAACCGTTGCCAGGCGTGAAACCACTTGTCAAGTCGCCGGTCTGCAACTGCGTCATCTGTTTCACCGCGGCTGCGGAGACGATGCGTCGACCGTTCGATTCGCCGCCGTTCAGGATCATCTGGTAGAACTTGGCCATGTCCGAGGCGGTCGAGAACAAGCCTCCGGACGGGTTTGGCGCTCTTTGCCCAGCGTCCTCAGCAAGCCAGTGCGACGCAAGTTCGATGGAGCGGTTGTCCGCACCCGGTTTGTACAATAGCGCGAGCCGATTGCGGTCGTCGGGCTTTGGTGTGAATGAAGTGTCGACCATCTTCAATGGCGTGAAGATTCGATGCTTCAGAAACTCGTCGTAAGACTGGCCGGAGACGACTTCGATGATCCGTCCGCAGACGGTCAGGCCCGGACTGTACTGCCATTTTGATCCGGGCTCGAAGCGCAGCGGCTGCTTTGCCAGCACTTCCACGGTCGCTCTCAGCGATTGCTCGGCACGCTGACTTCCGCCGATCCCGGAGGTGTGCGTCATCAGGTGGCGGATGGTGATCGTTTGGGCCGGCGGTCCGTCTGCCAATGACACGCTCTTAAACTCGGGAAGATACTTCGCGACCGGATCGTCCACCGACAACTTGCCTTCGTCCTGAAGAATCATCACGGCCGTAGCCGTAATCGGCTTGGTCATCGAAGCGATGGCGAAGATCGAATCCGTGGTCATGGGCCTGTTGTGTTCCACGTCGGCCTGCCCAACCGCTTCGAGGTGCACTACCTGGCTTCGCCGCGCGACCAGCGTCACCGCGCCCGCAATCTGCTTTTCCGCGATGAATTCATGCATCCGCTCGGGAATGCGAGCCAGAACGCTCGCGCCCATCCCAACCTTGGCCGCTTCGCTGGGCGGAGACGAGACTTGCGGCCTGCGGTCCGCCGCAACGACCTGCATGGCGACGACAGTAGTCAGAATCAAGAGGCACGCCGCGACTCGTACGTTGTGTAACGATTTCATGACAACTCCTTCATTGATGATTGCTGCAACACCGTTCGGACTATTTTCACCTCACCGCACGAAACACTCAACAAGGGCCGCCCCCTGCTTCTTGGTGAACCGAACGCCACCACGCCCCACGTGGCACATTCCCACTATCTCAAGGATCAGCTACAGTGGTGTACGGAGCGGCAAGAATCGGTTGCGAAGCCTTCGATGAGCGGGCCGAACAGCAGACGCCTAGATAAATAACGCTATAACATCAAAACCACGAGAGACTTTCGCAAGGAGATTGAATTGATAGGGAACCGTCTTTTCATGCGCTGGGTACGCACCTTGATGATGCAACTGACTGTGGTGGCGGTTCTCGCCGGTCTTGGAAACACCGTGACGCTGGCCGACGATCTCAAGGGCCAAGCGGCCGGGCCAAAGAAGCCTTTGGCGAAAAACGTCATTCTGATGATCAGCGACGGATGCGGCTATAACCACGTGGATGCTGCAAGCCTTTTTGAACATGGCAAGACGGGAGTGCAAGTCTACGAGAGCTTTCCGTTCCGGGCCGGGATGAGTACCTACTCCTATAGCAAGGGTACTTTGGGCCGATTGACGCTGGGCGAATACGATCCATCGAAAGCGTGGAGCGATCCACAGTACGTAACGCGTGGCTATACCGATTCAGCCGCGGCATCCACCACGATGTCGACGGGCCATAAAACCTATGGCGGAGCGATCGGGATGGACACGAATCGCGAGCCTTTGCTGCACGCGTGGGAGAAGGCGGAACGCGCTGGCAAGATGACCGGTGTGGTTTCCAGCGTCCAGTGGAGCCACGCAACGCCCGCCGCTTTCGTCGCACACAACGAAAGCCGCAGCAACTACGCGGCCATCGCGTGTGAAATGCTTTCAGAGAACCCCACCGACGTGATCATGGGCTGCGGCCATCCTTGGTTCGATGCGAACGGACAGAGCAAGACCAAACCCAACAAGTTTGACTTCGTGGGCGGCCAGGAGACGTGGAACGCGCTGGCGGACGGCCGGACAGGTGGCGATGCCGACGGCGACGGCAAAGCGGATCGCTGGACGCTGGTCCAAACGCGAGAGGAATTCCAATCGCTGATGACCGGCCCAACGCCCCAGCGTGTATGCGGCGTGGCTCAGGTCAGCAAGACGCTTCAGCAAGGCCGAGCCGGAGATGCCGAGGCAGTTCCGTTCCAAGTTCCCTTGATCGAAACAGTCCCGACCTTGGCAGAAATGACCCGTGCAGCGATCAACGTGTTGGATGATGACCCGGACGGCTTCTGTCTGATGATCGAAGCCGGTGCCGTCGACTGGGCTGGCCACGACAACCAAACTGGCCGGACGATCGAGGAGCAGATCGACTTCAACCGAGCCGTCGAAGCTGTGGTCCAGTGGGTCGATCAGAACAGCTCCTGGGACGATACGCTGCTGATCGTAACGGCCGACCACGAAACCGGCTACCTGACTGCGCCAGTGCCCACGGGGCAGCCAAGCCCCGACGCTTCCGTTCGACTGACGAACAACGGAAAGGGCGTATCGCCGGGCCTCAAGTGGAACAGCGGCTCCCACACGAATTGCCTGGTCCCGGTGTATGCCAAAGGCACCGCCGCTCGTCTTCTGACCAAGTTGGCAGACCAGCAGGACCCGAAACGCGGCGCCTACGTCGACAACGCAGAAATCGGCAAGGTGCTCCACGCGGTGATCTCCGGCGCCGAGTAGGCAACAGACGCCTTGACGCATCCCGTGAAGTAAGGACGATATCGAAGGCTGCAGAAACCGGGAAGCTATCCCGCGCGGCAAATCCCCCTGCTATGCCTTCCGCAACACCAGGCTAACATTCGTGCCGCCGAATCCGAACGAGTTGGATAGGGTGACGTCGACCTTCGCTTGCCTCGGTTCATTCGGTACACAATCCAGATCGCATTCCGGGTCCGGCGTGTCGCGGTTGATGGTGGCTGGTAAGACCTGATGCTGTATGGCGAGCGCACAGTAGATCGCTTCTATTGCGCCTGCAGCACCCAGTAGATGTCCGGTCTGCGATTTCGTCGAGCTGATTGGCATTCGATAAGCGTATTCGCCAAATGCTTGTTTGACTGCTTTGGTTTCCGCCTTGTCGTTCAGTTGCGTCGACGTGCCGTGGGCGTTGACGTAGTCGACCTGTTCGGGCTGGATGTCCGAATTTCGCAAGGCGTTCTTCATGCAATTCGCCGGTCCGCGACCTTCCGGGTCCGGTGCGGTGATGTGAAAGGCATCGGTGCTCATGCCGACGCCGATCACTTCCGCATAGATGCGAGCGTTGCGTCTCTTGGCAAGTTCAAGTTCTTCGAGAATCAAGATGCCGGCCCCTTCGGAAGAGACAAAACCGTCGCGGTCCGCGTCGAAGGGTCGGCTCGCTTTTTCCGGCTCATCGTTACGGAACGAAAGCGCTCTGGCATTTGCAAACCCGGCCAGTCCAGACGGGGTCAGTGTTGCCTCGCTGCCGCCCACCACCATGGCGTCCACATCGCCGCGTTGGATCGCGTAGCAACCGTCTGCGATGGCGTGCAAACCACTGGAACAGGCGGACACGACAGCGTAACTCAATCCGTGCAGACCGTATTTGATGGCGACCTGGCCCGCGGCCATGTTGATAATGGCCGAAGGAATATAGAACGGCGAGATGCGATGATGACGGCCACTGTGGGCTTTCAATGCGTTCGCTTCGACCAGCGCGATGCCGCCATATCCCGAGCCGATGATGACCCCAATACGGTCCGAGTCGGCTTCATCGGTCATCAGCCCCGAATCCGCCATGGCCTCTTGTGTTGCGGCCAAGGCGAAATGGATGAAGGAGTCCATCTTCTTGATTTCTTTGCGCGGGATAAAGTCGGCCGGATCGAAGCCCTTGACTTCTCCGGCAATCTTCACAGGAAAATCCGGGATGTCGAATTTGGTCAGCTTGCCTATCCCGGACTTGCAGGCCAGGATGTTCTGCCAGTTTTCCTCCACGGTCAGGCCGATGGGAGTCACCATGCCCATTCCCGTTATGACCACACGGCGTTCTGTTCCGCCCATGTTGTTACTTCCTTCTGATGATGCGTTCAGACCGATCCCCGATAGTAGTGTTTGGGGAAAACAGTAACTCTAACGATCGCACATCCTGCAGTCGTCGGCAACCCGTGATCTGGAATGCCCGCAAGGTGGGTTGAGGAATGGGCAAAGAGGGCTAGTATTGGGGCGTTCTCGATACTCGTCAGTAGCGGCAATGCTGGCGCTGGGCAATTCTATCAATAGGAGTACGCTATGGCGTTACCATCGAGACGTGGCGCGGCCGTTTGGCTATTGTGCTGGCAGTCAGGCCAGTTGGCTGGCGCTGAAGACGGTGCCACGGAACGGGCGAAGCAATTACGGATCGTCCACGTTAACCGTGTGGTAGCTGAGACGCATTGTGTCGAGCAGGGCCCTTGCGCTGTGCCCGTGATTGCCCAGGTCGATGTGGTCGTGGCTGGTGGAGGTGTGGCCGGGGTGACGGCGGCGTTGCAGGCGGCTGGCGAAGGGCTGTCCGTGGTGCTCGTCGAACCTCGCAACTACTTCGGCTACGAGCTTGCCGCTCCCGAGTTGCCGACAACAACGCCGCACGAGCCGAATCCAGATTTTGCGCTGGCCGATGGGCTTTGTCGCCAATTGAGCCAGGAAGAGGCGTTTCGGGGAGAGCGAGTCAACCCATACCGGCTCAAAGCCTCGCTGCACAGGATGGTAGCCGACCAGGCGCGAATCAAGCCGTATTTGTTTTCGTGGCCTTGCGGTGTCGTGATGGAAGGCAATGCGGTGCGCGGCCTCGTCATGGCCAACCGGTCGGGTCGGCAGATCGTGCTGGCGCGAGCCGTAGTCGATGCCACGGCGGACGCCCGCGTGGCTGCTGCGGCGGGCGCTACGTTCATCCGGACGCTCCGAGGCCAGAAGACCGTCAAACGAACGATCAGCCTTTCGAACCACAATCCGCTTACCGCGGGTGTCGTCAGCGTACCGAAGGACTTGGGATTCATCGACAATCAAGTACGCGTCCTGGGCGAAGACAGCCAAGTAATCGAGTTCGCACTGCCAGCCACGATCGGCGAAGACATCGCCGGTGATCTCTCCGAAGTACAAGCGGCGTCGCTCGATCGAGGAATCTCGCTTCTGGAGTATTTCGAACGGACACCCAAGGCGTTCCGCAACGGCCAAATCGACACGGAACGACCGTTCCGCGACCGGGAAACGCGATACCGGTTCGGACCTGAGATCTTCGTCTGCCAGGGGCCAGTCGTTGCCTGCCGCAAGTCCCTGACACCAGTTGTGGCCGGTCCACCAGTTGTGGCCGGTCTCCCGACCGAGCCACTAGCCCGACCGAAGGTCTCAATGAACGGAAGAGCCTTCGACCTAGCCATGCTGGCCGACTCGGACACCTGCCGCCCCAAGGGAATTGACGGGATCGTGATCGCCGGACGAACCGTGGCGGCGGCTCAAGAAATGGCGGACTTGCAGGCGTTAGCTTGTAGCGGCGAACATTCGGGTCGCGTCGCTGTGGAGATCGCGCGAAAATCGCCGGCGCCAGCGATCACAAGCGTGCCCGACGCCTCGGCAACGTCGGCTGTGCGCATCGCGGAGATCCTCGCCGGTCCGGATCCCAGCATCCCTTATCCGATGCTTCGTCAGGAAGCGGTGAAACTGCCGGTCATCCAGCAGGCCGACGTGGTAGTCGTCGGGGGCGGCACCTCGGGGGCCCCGGCGGCGATCGCAGCCGCTCGGCAAGGCGCC
Source organism: Pirellulaceae bacterium (assembly GCA_016784735.1). Classification (GTDB taxonomy): domain Bacteria; phylum Planctomycetota; class Planctomycetia; order Pirellulales; family Pirellulaceae; genus JADHUC01. Next base: position 10,980 of record JADHUC010000165.1, read on the forward strand.
AAAGTGGTCCTCGTCGAAATCCTGCCCAATCTTGGCGGCACTGGATCGAACCGAGTGAACGGATACTACTGGGGCGTTACGTGGCGAAGCGAGCTATCCCAGGAAATCAACGACAGAACCCACACTTGGCTACGAATTCGCGAGAAGCATCGTTTCAACGGCGAAGAAAAGAAAGTCGCCCTCCAGGAGTTGGCCCTTGCGGCAGGAGTGAAAATCTACTACGGGACCCTGGCGGCCGGAGCCGTAATGGAAGGTGACAAGATCACCGGCGTGGTGGTAGAAAACGCCGCGGGGCGGCAAGTCATCCTGGCCAAAATGGTCATCGACGCGAACGGCAATGGCGATATCGCAGCAGCGGCCGGTGCCTCGTTCACCAAGGGCCGTACCAGTGACGGCTTTCTGCACGAGGTCGACCGCAACGGATTGCGGGACCCCACAAACGTCGAGGACATGACCGCTTTCTTGATGAAACGCCCGTCTTCGTCGATCGCTCTGAACATCCGCGAAAGTCGGCTGATTACCGGCGACTACGTGGTGACGTTCGAGGATTCGATTCACGGCCGCAACTTCACCGATCTAATTTGCCGTTGGCGGTCCAACTACGACACCCATTTCCCGAATTCGGCCAGCATGAGCGATCTGGCCCAGGACTGGGTGGCCCTGCTCGGTCTGTGGCGCAGACCGATCGTGGGCAACATCCCCTATCGGTCCATCCTGCCGAAAGGAATCGAGAACCTGCTCGCAGTGGGAAAATCGTTCTCGGTTGACCACGACACCAATCTCGGCGCCCGCATGCAGCGCGACTTGCAGCATCTGGGCGAGGCGGCGGGCGTGGCCGCTGCTCTGGCTGTCCGGTACAGGACGAGCGCCCGCGAGGTGCCAATCGAGAAGCTGCAAAATGAGTTGATTCTCATTGGGGTGCTCCGCGACGAGGATCTTGAAGCGATACACGCACCGCCACCCGAGTTCGATCCTGCCTCGGCCGCTGCCAAGCTCGGCACGGCGGAGTCACTGGAGGCGATGGTGGGCTTGTACATGGCGGGCGAGGCCTCCGTGCCGGCGCTTCGTCCACTGCTGGAATCCGACAACAGCGACGTCCGCGCTGACGCCGCCCTGTTATTGGGCATGCTCGGCAATCGCTCGGCCGTTCCCCAACTGCTGCGGTGCCTCAAAGAGAGAAACCCCCGCACGCATCGATTCACACTCGTCGACTGCTCTTCTCGCTCGTCCGTGCCGATGTGGTACGCGTCGGCGATCCTCCTGGGACGGCTTCGCGAAAAGGCTGCCGCGCCTCTGCTGATGGACGTCCTGCAAGATCCCGACGCGTGCCCGCCGGATCTCGTCTCATTTGCCATCGTTGCGTTGGAGCGAATCGGCGATCCGATCGCGGGCGCGGCCATCAAACCGTACCTGAAGATCGGCGAGTCGGCACCGATGGACAACGAAAACCAGGCGTTCGAGCTCAAGTGGGGCGTGCGGACCAATGCCGCCCGTGCCTTGGCCCGGTTGGGCGACACGTCGGGCGTGCCTGTGTTGATCGAATTGCTAGGCGCAAATCAATCGCTCGCGCGCGACTACGCCCAGCGACTCCTGAAAGAGATTACCGGCCAGAACTTCGGAAAGGACCGCCAACGCTGGCAAGCGTGGTGGGATGAACACGGCGTCGACTGAAGTGGCGGGTGATCGAGCGATCGAGTTTCGTTGGCGGAAGTTTTGGAGAATCACGCAGAGTTGCGCCCAACCGCGCATTCTTGACGCCGCCAATAGCAGCATCTTCAGTTCGTCGTCAGAATCGAGTATCCTGAATGATGACCGAATCGTTGTATTGGGAGTGTTGCCATGACACCGGTTGAACTGAAATCGCGAGTCGACGCGAATGGCATCTTGAATCTCTCTGTCCCTTTCACGAAGTCAGACGCAAACCGGGAAGTCCGCGTTACCGTCGAGCCGCTTGATGAGCCGCCATCAACCATGTCCGTGGATCTGTGGCAGCAATTCGTCCACGAAATGGCTGGCAGCATTGTCGACCCGACGTTCCGAAGGCACCCTCAAGGCGACTTCGAGAGGCGAGATGAGTTATTTCAATGAACTATCTGCTCGACACGAATGTGTGCGTCAGCTATTTGCGCGGTAAGGACAGCACCAAGATCGAAGCCCGCTTGGCGGCAGCCCTTCCGGGAGAAGTTGCGTTGTGTTCCGTCGTGAAAGCTGAATTGCTCTTTGGGGCGGAACGCAGCCAGCAACCGCAGAAGAACCGACTGCAGCTCGAACAGTTCTTCGCCGCTTTTCCGTCTTTCCCGTTTGATGACCCTGCGGCGGCAATCTATGGTGCGATCCGGACAAACCTGGAAACACAGGGAACGCCCATCGGCCCCAACGACTTGATGATTGCGTCCATTGCGTTGGTCAGGAGCCTGACCTTGGTCACGCACAATGTATCGGAATTCAGCCGCGTGCCCGGCCTTCAGATCGAAGATTGGCAGGCGACTTAGTCGAGGACGAACCGATGGCGACGAGCAAGTCAGCCTCCGCCACGCTCATTCTGGCCGAGCGAATGCGGACAGCTATCAGTCTTTAGGATAAGGAGACTTTGGGATGAATCGACTGAACGTACTTGGGCACGGCCTCGTGCTGTCTGTGGTCGCTATGATCACGACGAGCCTCGGTGTGTGGGTGATGGCAGATGAAACGAAGGCGGAAGAGGACGACGGGAAGCTCCGCATCATTGCCTTCGGCGCTCATCCGGACGACTGCGAATTCAAGATGGGGGGCACGGCCGCGAAATGGGCCGCGTTGGGACACCACGTGAAGCTGGTATCCGTCACAAACGGCGACATCGGACACTGGCGCATGGCCGGTGGTCCGTTGGCCAAGCGAAGAACGGCGGAAGTGCACGAAGCCGCCAAACGGCTGGGGATCACCGCCGAGGTGCTGGATATCCACGACGGCGAGTTGATGCCGACGCTGGAGAACCGCAAGAAGATCACGCGGCTGATCCGCGAGTGGAAAGCCGACGTCGTGTTCTCGCATCGACCCAATGACTACCATCCCGATCATCGTTACACAGCCATTCTGGTTCAGGACTCGGGGTATATGGTCGCTGTGCCGTTCTTCTGTCCTGACACACCGCCGCTGAAGCGGAATCCGGTTTTCCTGTACTATTCGGACGGCTTCCAGAAGCCGAATCCCTTCGAGGCCGACATTGCCGTGTCGATCGACGACGTATTCCACAAGAAGATCGACGCCATCGACGCGTTGGAGTCGCAAGTCTACGAAGGCGGGGCGATGGGCTCGGAAGAGACGATGCGTCAGCGACTGGCCGACGACCCCGTAGCCCGCCGTGAAAAGGCGGAACAGAACTGGTCCCGCAGCGCGGCACGCAACGCGGACCGCTATCGCGACATGCTTGTCAAATGGTATGGCGAGGAGCAAGGCAAAGCCGTGAAATATGCCGAAGCTTTCGGAATCTGCGAGTACGGTCGCCGGCCCAACCAGGCCGATCTTCGAAAGCTCTTTCCTTTCTTTCCCGAGCCATGAGGGACTTGAACCGCGATGCACTTGAGTTTGGCCGTAGGATGGCTTTCCAAAGCCGTCCAATCCGCGTCGGCCTCGGAGGGCCAACGTACAGAATCGAATGAACCGCGGGGCTCGTGCCACTTGTCAATAGCAACGCCAGCCAAACGGAGAAGTAGCATGCCACATCGACTGTTTGTCGCATGGTGCGTCGCTGCGATTGCGCTTGCCGCGGCACCGCAAGCGAATGCCAAAGATCACAGCCGTTTTGTGACGGCGGCGATGCGTGCTAACGTGCTGGCCAACGCAGAGAAGCACGAATGGGTCCGCGCGCAGCAGCAGAGTGCGATTGCCGCGGCCGCATCGTGGGTGAAACGCACCGACGATGAACTGTGGGCGATGGTCCCTGCGCAGGACTTGCCACGAACGGTCTACACAAACAAAGGCGTGATCTACGAAGGCCAGAAACCGTACTGCCCGGGTTGCGGCGATGCGGCGCCGGCGAAGTACGGCCGAACCTGGTGGAAGTTCGATGACAGCCGGCCGTGGAAGATCCAGTGCAAGAATTGCAGCGAAGTCTACCCGAAAAACGACTTCAGTGCTTTCTATCAGTCGGCTCTTGACGAACACGCTATGTTCCGACGCAAGTTGGGCGACCGATCGCTGCTTGTCAACGCCGACCATCCGGATCAGAAAGACCCGTTGCACAAGCTGTACGTCGACGATGGCTACGGGATGTTCGACGAGCAGGGCAAGCGGCACGACGTGATCGCTTACTACTGCCAAAGCGCGCTGTGGTGGCGGATTCGGCCGGCCGTGGACGCGCTGGCGCGAGCCTACACGCTGACCAGCGACCAGCGATACGCTCACAAGGCGGCCGTGTTGCTGGACCGGATCGCCGATGTTTACCCAGAGATGGACTATCTGCCTCTGCACCAAGCGGGATTCCAGCACAGCCAGGGCGGCACGGGTCTCGGTCGCATCGAAGGTTGCATTTGGGAGACGCGCGTCACTCAGGGATTGGCACGTTGCTACGATGTGATCTTTGACGGAATTCAGAATGACGCGGGGCTTATTGAATTCTGTGCGAACAAGGCCAAGCAGTACCAGCTCGGCGATAAAGGTAGCATCGAGGCCATTTGTCGGCACGTCGAAGATCATTTGCTGCTGGAGGCTCTCGGATCGTGCAAGGACGGGCGCATATCCGGGAACACGGGTATGACGCACACGTGCCTGGCCGTGAATGCCATCGCTTTGGACAGACCCGGCGTGACCGAAGAATGGCTGGATTGGCTCTTCGATCCAGGGTTTCCGGGACACAAGCGTTGGATGAAGGATCCTGTGCCCTGGGTGCTGGTCGAGGGCTTGGACCGCGACGGCATGGGTAAGGAATGTGGAGGCTACGGGCTGATTTGGACGCGAAGTATGCACGAACTGGCTGAGATTCTGGCCGCGTACCCGGATTACAGGAAGCACGACCTCATCGCCGAATATCCGAAACTGAAGCAGAGCTTCTTCGTCCAATCCCGTCTGAATGTGCTTGACGCGATGATGCCGAACACGGGGGACAGTGGCGCGGTCGGGAGCTGGGGCAGACAGGGCGGCGCGGCGACCTACATGCGAGCCTTTGCGCTGTATCATGACCCGCGTTTCGCGAGCCTCGCATGGCGGGAGCACAAATTCCACAAATCGTCGCTGCGCATGAGTGAGGATATCTTTCAGGAAGACCCGGACGCACTGATCCAGGAGGTGGAGAAGATTGCCTCGACTGTGGAGCCCAAGCTCACGAGCGCCCACTTCGGCCGCTATGGACAGGCGCAACTGCAGACCGAAGGCGCAGAAGACGGCCGTGCCGTCTTCATCCACTATGGCCAAGGCAAAGGCCACTCCCATAGCGACTGCCTGAACATCGGCCTGCTCGCGAAGAACGTCGCCATGATCCCCGACCTCGGCTATCCCGAATACACGGGTAGCTGGCCGAAGCGCCACGCGTGGACGGCGAATACGATCAGCCACAATACGCTCCAAATCGGCGATACGCGATCGGCCAACAGTCCGGGAGGGAAGATTCAACTCTTTGTGACCGAACCGCCGTTGCGCGTGTTCCAGGTCGACGCGCCGAACGCTTATAAGGGTGTCGAGACCTATCGCCGCACCGTAGCGCTGGTGGACATCGACGGCGGATACAGTTACGTATTGGATGCCTTCCGGGCTCGCGGCGGCACGAACCATCGTCTGTCCTGGCACGGCGCGGCGGAGACCGCACAGGCGGACGGCCTGACGCTCGTCAAGCAGGAAACGGGAACATTCGCCGGCCCCGACGCGCCGTTCGCGAAGCTGGACGGCGAGCGTGCGGGTTTCTACCGAGAGAGCGGTTTCACGTACCTCTACGACATCGAGCGTTCCGCCGACCAAGTCGTCTCGCCGTACACCGTCGACTGGAGGATCGACGACAAGCGTGGCCGCATCCGGGAAGGCACCGAACCGCACCTGCGGTTGCACGCACTCACGCCGTGCGACGAGGTTGCGCTCGCCACAGGCGATTCGCCGCGGAAGTTTCTCTGTCCGCGCTACGTCATCCAGAGTCGCCTGGGCGAGAACATGCACAGCCAGTTCGTCAACGTGCTTGAGCCCTACGACAAGACGCCCTTCATCAAACAAGTGCGGTTGCTGGACGTCGAACATGACGCCGACGAAAGCGCCGTTGCTGCGGTGGCCGTGGAGCTGGCAGACGGGCGGACCGACATATTGATCACTTGCGAGCAGCCGATGGCTGTAAAGGTCGAGGGCGGTATTGAGTTCAACGGCATGTTCGGAATGGTCCGCCTGGTTGACGGCAAGCCGAAACTCATGCGCCTGGTCGGCGGCACGCTGATCGCTCACGGCGATACTCGTCTGACGGCTGACCGGGCCGAGTGGCGAGGCAAGGTCGTGGGAATCGACGCGTCCGACGCCGAGAACAACCTGGTTCTCCTCGATCCTCCGCTCCCGCAAGATGCGGGCGTCGTCGGTCGGACGATCCACTTCACGAACGATCTGCCGATGGACACCAGCTACAAGATCCGCGCCGTCACGTCCGACGGCATCTCCACCGGCGACATCACCATCGTGCGAGGATTCAAGAACCGCACCGATTTCACGGCCGGATACACGTACTTAGTCAATTCTGGAAATGAGTACGTGGTGCCGATGATCACTGGCATGGAATGCGATGAGTAGGAGTCCGCCAAGTAGGATGGGCCAAGTCTTCGCGGGCCCACCGGCTCAGCACTCGGTACTCAGTACTCGGCTTGGTGGGCCGGCGAAGACTTGGCCCACCCTACGAAGAGACGTACACGGCGCGCAGAAGTTGACCGGCAAGCCTCATTTGATCCGGCGTTTCAGGACGAACGGCTTGAACAGGCCGTAGCCGATGGTGTCGTACTGGCGGCCGGGTGGCGGACCGGTGGCCGGGGCGCGAGCGAAACTTTGTGGCGAGGCGAAGCCCCGCACCGCTCCCGAGTGGTGAGGCCCCAGAGTGTTCTTCAGTGTGCCGATGATCAACACCTCGACATGATTCGTTCCTGCCTGGATTTGCTCGGTCACGTCGCATTCCCAGGGTTGGTAGCCGATGTATCCGGCCATCTGACCGTTCACCGTGACTTTGGCGACGCTTCCATGCCAGTCCGGCAATTCAACTATGTACCGGCCAAGCGACTGCGGAACCTCGAAACTCTGCCGATAGGCGACCCCTTCTGCGTAGAAGGGGTGACCTTGCACGTCCCAGCCCGTCGCCTCCAGACCGCTGCCGTTCACGAGGAACTCCGCCCGACGGTCGCAGACACCGGGGATGCTCAATTCGGCGGACATGTCCGCGATGGTGATCTCGCCGACGGCTGCCGAGTCCACGTCTCCGTCCGTCGATGCGAAGAACTGAACTTCGCTCAGACCGACGAACGCGTGATACTTGCTGGAGTCACCGGTCGGATAGGTCACGCCGTTGTGATTCGAGAGGATGTCGAACTTGACGAACTGCATGCCCTGGCGCTGGACACGGAGCGTTTGCGGAAAACTCTCAGCCGGGCCGGTCGGCGCACCGGGTGCCTCGATCAGCTCGAACTCGCCAAGGCTGGTGAATGATTCGGGCTGTCCGCTCTCGGAAACGGAGATATCGACCTCGTTGACACCCAGCCGGGTCCAGGACACTTCGTTGTAGTTCCAGACTTTGATCTCGCGAAGGTCACGGGGCCTACCCAAATCGAATACCAGGAAGGGGGCGCCATCGTCTTTGCGGTCGCCGCCCGCAGCGGGACGGAAGCCGATTCCGCCGCTGAGCCACATATTGCCGTTGGGCGACGTGGTGTGCCGCGTACTTCGTCGGCCCAGTTCCAACGGCACGTCGGGCGCGATCACGAAGCCTGACTCTGCGGGCCTTAGCGCGAAGTCGCCCAGTACGTATGCAGGCTCAAGTTCGTGGTACATGGTAAATGGCGAGGCTTGGATGTGCACCACGTTCTCGCCCAATCTGGCGACCGAGCCAACGTCGATCTTGCCGAAACACCGGTCGAGCCACCAGGCGTCCTTGATTGCCGACACGGGCTTGCCGTTGCAGGTGATCGTGTACAAGTCCGGCCGTTCGATCACAACAAACAGCGACTCCGGCACGCACTGTTCGATCGTAAAGCGGTAGCTTGCCTCGAAACCGCTGTCCGACGGGAACGTCTTGCTGATTTGTTCGTCGCGGAACTGGATTGCGTGGAACCAAGGGTTGCGGTCCATGCCGTGTGCAGCAAAGACGAAATTGGACGCCACACGGCAGTGAACGCTCTCCTTCGTATCGCCTCCGGCCGTCACGTCGACATAATCCAGCGTCAGCACGTTGGGCCCGACGCGGTGGGCCGATAGCGGCCCCGTTGGTTCGACGATTTGCCACTCTGCCGTCTCAGCCGGTGCGGGCCGGCGCGGCTGGTCGGCGAGAAACAGCAACAAGCTTCCGCAAGGCGGCAGCTCGAACCGGGCCTCGACACCGCCATTGTTCGCCTGGAATGGGTAAGGCGAGACCTCGCCCGTCTCCAGAGCCCATCGTTCGACACCCCGCGCGGCCGAGCGCAGTGTGCCGCTCGAAGGAGACGTGATGCTGGTGTTCACCAGAAACAGCAGATCGCCGTCGTCAAGTTGCCGCCGATGGTGATAGAGGATGCCTTGGTCGTTCACGTCGCGATGGATGGCGAAGCCGTCCGTGGCCCGTTCCAGCAGCGTGCCGGGAAGTGCCTCCGGTTCGACCTGACGCCAACAACGGCTTTCTGACGCGGCGCGGCCGCGATCTGACGGTTGAGCGTCGACGAGCGATGGCGGCTGGCCGCAGCAGAGTACGGTCCCGCCCTCTCGGATGTAGGTCTCCAATAGCTCCATTGTCTCTGCGTTGAGGCTTTCGGTAAGCGGCGGAAGGACAACCGTGTTGTACTTTCGCTGACCGACGACCAGCGCCGGTCCGTCGACCGAGCCATGCTCGGCCATGATGTACTCGCAGCCGATGTCGTATTCGACTTGGGCTTTCGACAGAGCGGTGACAATCTCCTGGAACCGGTCCCCTATCGGGCCCAGCCGTTCGTGTTTCTGGTACATCCAGGCGGTGGTGGTCGGCTCGATTACCAACGTGGGATTGATCTGCTGGCCGTGCGACAACGCCACCGACAACCGTGTGAAGTAGCCGGCCAGTACGTGGTACGCCTCCCACCACGGCTCGTGGTACGACAGCGACTGGGGATAATCGCCTTTGCGGACTCCGCGGATGCTGACGAACGAAATGCACTCGTTCAGCGTGTTGACACCCAGAGCGTACTCCCAGTCGCCTTGCCGCTTGATGTCTTCGAAGCGCATGTCCCAGCCACTGCCCCCGAACGTCTCGCTGATGGTTCGCGATCGGCCGAGTTGGTTGGCCACGCTGCCCAATTCCACGCACACGCGGACGTTTCCGAACTGGCTGTGTACACCTTCCTGATATTGATTGAACAGGATGTCGATGCCCGGACGCTGCTGCCAGGCGTACATGGCCATGTTGTCGGGCACACCGATGCAGTCCGGCCAGGCGTGGTCCCAGTAGTGGCCGGTGAACTCCAGTCCGTGCTTCTGACAGTACTCGTAGCAGGGCTTCCCCCAGTGCTCGACGAACTGCTCCAACAAGACCTGGAAGTAGTTGTGTCGCACACGGCGCCACTGGCCGATCGGCATGTTCAAGCAAGGCAGGTGATCGATCAAGCTGTATCCCCAACGCTTCTGAAACTCTTCGGGCAGGTGTTCGGTCCAGGGCATACCGGCGGGTCGGATCTGTGGCTCGTCGGTGAAGATGCCGGGGATGTGCTTGCCGAACTCGTCGCCGAAGTGTCGGCGGTATGCTTCAAAAGTGGTTTCGATGAACTTCTCCGTCACGCCTGGGTACAACAGGTCCACATAGCACTTACCCGCGAACCAGGGCGAGTTGCCTGCTCGGCAAACGTAAGCCACCAGGTATCGGGCCTCGGGCAGCGGGTCTCCGTTGCGGGCTTGCTCAGTGACGTTCTCGTACCCATCGTCCGCCACGCGGAAGATCGCCAGCACGTCCTCGCCGGGTTTGCCCGGCTGCTTCTCCTCGCGGAACGCCAAGCCGCGCCCACGCGACTCGGGCATGGCTTCGGGCACCAAGCCCCCCGCGAAGCCTGACGGATAGGAGTTCTCGTCATAGATCCATACGTTCATGTCAAGCCGATTGGCTTCGTCCAGCGCCACTCGCCAAAGCCGAAACCAATCGGCCGACAGATAGGGCGTCATCAACCCTGGACGAGGATGAACCCAAACCTGCCGAACCTTCTGCTCTGCCAGGTCGCGAAGCGTCAGGCGGATATGCTCTTCGGTGAGCATGTCGTTCCAAGTCCAGAGTGGGCCGGTGCTGTAGTGGCGGGGTGGATCGGAGAAGATCTGCTTGACGCCAGCCGAATCGGCAGCTTCGATGCGGACGGCGCCAACGAGAAACCCAAGGGCAAACGATGCCATTGCCAGTCGCATGGCTGAACGGAACCCACTCATGACGGCCCCTTTCTTCACTTTGCAGCCCAATCTTCAGTCGCCGGACAGCAGTAATTCTCGCACTTCTTGACACACTCCGTAAGCTGTCTATCTGACGTCGACTATACGTGCCAAGACCTCCGATGGCGAGTACTCGCGAACAAGATCCACACTCGACCCGAAATATCTGGAGTTGGCGATTCGGCATGCATTGAGCACGCCCGGCGTGGCGGCGGCGAACCTGGGCACTTACGATGCCGCGCAACTAAGGCAGAATGTGCAATGGGTGAAGGATTTCCGCCCACTATCGCCCGAGGAGGAAACCAAGCTGGCAGACCTGGGCCGCGAATTGGCGCCAAAGTGGGGCGAGCACCTCGGACCAGTGACAGAAGCCGAACCTCCTCGCGTCCGGACCGTCTAGCTGGTCCTGTCCGTACGATGGCCCTCCGAGGCCGTCGAAAACACGGCCCCGACGGCCTCGGAGGGCCATCGTACGGAATTCCGGGACACGCTCTCACTATTGCGGGACGTCAAGTGCTTCGAATTGCTCGCACTTGCCGGCAAGGAATCCAGAGAGTATTCCGAGATCTGCCGACATTTCGGGATCAAAGCCGGAATTCCTGGTCACGCCGCATTTGAGGACCTGATACTCTCCCGGCTCGCTGAACACATCGACACCCAGCGCGAGAGCCCCGTTTGATCCGAGCCGGCCCCACTTGTCGCCGCCGAACTGCGGATCGGAGAAATCGAAGGTGCTGTAGCACACTTCTCCTTTGGGGTTGCGCACGACGACAATCGCCAAGAGTGACCTGGGTTTCCACGAAAGCCGCGCCGTATCGCCTGCAAACTCTGGCTTCTTATCCCATGAAAATTCGGCCGCTTTGTCCGGGGTCTTGGTCACCGCGACGTATGTCTTCGTTTGCTCGTCCTGCTGTTCCTCTTTTTGTCCTTGTCTTTGCGGTCGTTGTGGTTCCACCGGGGCCGGCAAGTCAAATCGGAATTGGTATGTTTGGCCCGCCTTGTAGACAATCGCGGAATTCTGCTTGCTGTTGGCTTTGTAATGCCCCGGCTCGGTCTGTTCGAGTTCAACCATTTGGCCGCCCGGTATCCGCAGTCGGGCATTCTCCGCGTTTGTGACAAACTCGTGCTGTGGCTTTGCGGTTGATATCAGGACAAGCTCAGCTTCCACTGTCCCATCAGCCATCTCCAAAATTGTCGCCACCGCCTGGAGCGGTGATGCGAGAGTCCGCATCCGCTCGCGATTGCAGGATGAGAGCAGGCACGTGAGTGAAAGCAAACAGACAGAAACAACAGCGCCGTTCTTGCTGCGCATCGTAGTCCCCTTTCCTTTGACGACCGCCACCAGGAAATGTGTGAGCCTCCATGGTCTATATACCCGAGTTCGATGGTCGGCGGTTTCAGGTTTTGCTCGGTTTTGACCAGGGCGGGGGTATCGGTTCTTGCAGCGCTGCTTCCTAGAATCGACAATGGGAATGGCCTGTCACGCTCTCATATACGACTGAACACAATTGCACATGGAGATTTTCATGGCACGGAAAAAGAAGTCGTGGATCGAAAAACTCGATGCTGCCAAGGCGAAAGAGGATTTGCCCAAGACGTTTTACTGCGACAAGGCCAAGCAACAAATGCTCGTGCCTTCGCCGGCCCATGTCGAGCAGGAAATACGTCGCATCCGAAAATCCAGGATCAGGACGATCAAGCAGGTCACGGATAAACTGGCCGCAGAACATGGCGTCGACGTGTGTTGCCCGATGACGACCGGCATCTTTGCGTGGATCATTGCCCACGCCAACCATGAAATGGCCGAGCAAGGCCGAAAGCGAATTGTGCCCTGGTGGCGGCTTGTCAAGTCCGACGGGCAACTCAATCCCAAGTACCCTGGAGCCGGGTTGATTCAGAAAGTCAAACTCGAAGAAGAGGGGCACACCATCCAGCAAGAGGGAAAGAAGTTGCTCGTGGAAGGCGTCAACTGAATTGGCATACCCGCTGACGTTTGACCGCCCGTGAGGAGAGAGATGGTGAAACCCAAGATGTCCTGGGCACGGTTCTGCCGGACAGTCGAGCCGAAAGAAAAAGGGCCGGACTCATTGATGCGATTTGTCGATTCTCGAGTCGTCGTTAGTTGAGTAGGTCAGGCTCCGCCTGACGGAATCCGTTCGAAATGGTCCAATCGCATTTTGTCAGGCACAGCCTGACCTACTTCACTGAAGTGGAGTTTTTTGAATAGCGTCGCATCTTTTTCTATTACAATTGCCTGAAGGCGAGTCTCGATTGTGATGGTTGCCCAATGAAATCAGTTTCCATGTCTCTTGATCCAAAGGAGGAAGTGGCAATGTTCGACCAGAACGAAAACGGCACTCGTAGTCAGACCAAAGACCCGTTCGGAATCCTCGGGAACGGCGCGCCTATTTTTCGCGCTATTCTTGCCGGCGTCCAATTCCCGATCAAGAATTGGGACGAGGCGATTCATAAGGCTGGTGGCATGAAGCGAACGTTTCGAGTTGGCGACGGAGAGGGCAATACAGTAGTTTACAGCCTCCTGGATGCAATCGAGGCAATACGAGGCGCGATGCCGGAATTTGAGAAGAGATTCCCGTTCCAATCCGCCGAAGAATTCGCGAAGTCCTTCGCTAGATTGGAGGGAATACGTGTTGAAAATGGCGAACAAAGCCTTCTTTTCAGAATCGGCAGCAAAAATCTACGCACGATAATCGAAGAAACAAGGGCCGAAAAGCTTGGTGGCAGCAAGCGATGTGGCGACGCCAAGCTATCAAAACCAGGAGTTTCGAAAGGCCCTGGTGATAACAACGAGGAACGCGAGCCCGCGCCGGCCGATGAGCCGCGGCTTCCGGCGGATGATACGGGGCCGGAACTGCCAGGCGAGTCTGGCGTTGACCGAAGTGGTGGGGGTAGCGGGGTCTCTGCGCTCGACTGGACCTTGATGTGGGCAGAAGCCGCCGCATCGGACGCCGCCGAATCGATCCGCCTGCAAACCGAGGCATGCGCGCTCGCGGATTCGCTTGCTGGCACTTTGCGTGTAATTGCATCCAAGGCAACTGCAGACGACGATGCGGATCTCTTGGCGAGCGCACGCGAGCGAGCGGCGCAGGCTTGCGCGTTATCGAGAGAAGCAAGTTTCGCGTACCTCCGTGCGCTCGCCGCTTCGCAAAACGCGCGTGCGTATGCGAGTCGAATTCCCACGAATCTCGAAGCACAGACAGCCGCCGCAAACGCGAGAGACGCAGCCTCACGTGCCGAAGAGGCTGCGAATTCCGCCATCGTTTGTTGCGACGACGCCCGCGAACAACTCGCCCGGATTGAAGGAATCGCCTCGACAAGCTTTGTAACCATTCGTGGTCGCGTGGTTAGGTTCAACGGCTGTTGCGAAAGTCCATTGGGCGCCATCGTTTACGCCGCGAATGTAACATTTCCGGAGATCCGCGAATTCACAGATGATACCAATCGCGATGGCGATTTTAGCATCACCGGGCGATTCGGTCCGCATGCCGGCGGTTGCACCGCAGTCCTCGTTTCCATCGGTTCGGGGTCGCATCCCTATAGAGAAATCTCGGTCTGCGACGATGATCCAGGCTTCGTCAAACTGCGCAGCTATACGTATTAGCGAAAGAAAGCGGTCGGGAGTCGTTTCTTGCACTACGTCTCGTCGGGCGGCTGGCGCGGGCGCCCTGGAGGCCGAAGCGTGCATTCCAGTCGTAGTTTCTTGGTGAAGTGCTGGAACCAACTGTCACTGCCGAACGGTCGCCCACGACGTACACTCCGACGCAACGAAGCCACGTCCCCGTCCGTCAAAGGGCGGTTCACCCGTCGCGTCCAGTCGGAGGGCCGACGAAGGGGCGACCCTGCCAATATGGTCGCTACCGATTTGTCACGCTCTCGCCGTCGCCGAAGGCTCGACCAACGCTAGTCCTGCGGCGCGATCTACCATGTGACGGCTCGCGGAGAGGCGAGACCGAGGGTCCGCATGCTTTCAGTCCCGATCACCCGAGGCTCTCGAGAAAGGCCAGCAGTTTATCGTCGGGACGGCAGCCTTTCGACGGAGCGCGAAGCCCGATTTCGCGAGAGACCTTGGCGAAGTTGTATCGAGCTGCCCACTGGGTGATGCGCGTGCCACGTTCCGAAAGAAAGAAGGCCGCAACGCGGGGCGGGAGACAATTCGTTCCCTCTGTCGGGCGTAATCTGCGAGGACTTGACGAGTCGATTCGTGAAGCGGAACCAGCCGAGACTTGCCGAATCTTGCC
>JADHUC010000166.1 GCA_016784735.1 Pirellulaceae bacterium
GGTCTACACACGGCGCGAGAAATGCTGTTTCACATTGCCATCGCAAGCTGGAAGCTTACGCCACGGCAGGAAGTATGCAACTACGGGGTCTCTTGACTTGGCCCTGCAGTGCAGCTTAGTGCGTCAGGTGGGCCGACCCGAGCATCGAACCTGAAACCGCTTGCGCGCGGAGGTCGATTTCACCGACGCGGATTAACGGAGGCCGTTTCTTGCCGTCGGTTCTGTCGACCGGTGCGTCGAGCATTTCAGGCCAACTGACGCAGGACACGCGCTCATCGGCTAGCAAGGCATGCGGCGAAATCCTGGATGTCATCATCTCGACGGCTCTTTTCTCCTCAATACACCGCGGCCTCTGCGTTAGGTCGAATCTACGTAGGCGTACCCGACATCTGTAATTCTCCCGCGGTCGCCGCTAGGATGGAATCGTCTTGTGCCTGGAATCGTTTCAGGCTCAGGCGGAATGCTGAATCCCAGGTGCAAGCTAGCCCAACCCTAGACCTTCCTTCAGAGAGCCGTCATGCAATTCCGTTTCTTTGTCCTCAATTCCGGTTTCGTACTCTTGGGTGCCCTAAACGCCATGTGTGCAGAGCAAGTAGACTTGGACGCTTCCACCGCAGATTTCTATGTTGCGACGGATGGCAAGGATGCTTGGTCGGGTACATTGTCTGAGCCGAATCATGACGGAACAGATGGGCCCTTTGCGACATTAGCGCGAGCCAGGGACGCCGTCCGACAGCTACCCGCAAGCCAGCCCGAAATACGCGTTGTCGTGCAAATCCGCGGTGGCGTCCATCGTCTGGCCGAAACGGTTGTGTTTGGCCTGGAGGACTCGGGCGAAGGCGACCGTACCATCACTTACGAAGCCTACCCCGGCGAGACGCCCGTTTTCAGTTCGGCCGTCGAGATCGGCGGCTGGAAGCCACTGGCGAACCCAAACTCGTCCCTGCCGGAGGCGGCGCGAGGAAAGGTTTGGGTGGCTGATGTTTCGCGGCGTTTTTACACGCTCTATGATTCCGATGGCCTGCTGCCGCGCGCGCGATCAGCCGGTTTCATTCCGCTTTCAGGCGGAGGTCGTGACACGCTGCATTTCCCAGAGGGCCGGTTGAAGAACTGGTCGAATGTGGAAGATGTGGAAATTGTCGTTCGTCCGCATCACGCCTGGATTGTAAATGTCCTGCCATTGGAATCGGTCGACGAGGAAACGCAGATTGCCCGTACGGCAATCGACGCAACCTATGCGATGCACAAACTCCATTTCCTGAAAGAAACCGAATCGTGCTGGGTTGAGAATGTGCTGGAGGAACTCGACGAGCCGGGCGAGTGGGTTCTGAATACAAAGGAGGGCAAGCTCTATCTCTGGCCGCGAGGCGAGTCGCCCGTTATGGCTCCTCAATTGACGGAGTTTATCCGCGTTGAAGGAGAGATAGACAAGATGGGGCCGAAGGACCTGCCAGTACGGAACCTATGCTTCCGGGGACTCACGTTCATGCATGGCGAGCGCTATCTGCTGAGTGACGACGATGCCGGGCTGCAACACGACTGGGATATGCTCGATAAAGCCAACGCGCTGGTTCGCCTGCGCGGTACCGAGAATTGTGTCATCCAGCAGTGTCGCTTTGCCCACAGCGGCAGTGGCGCGATACGTGTGGACCTGCACGGGCAGGGGAACAAAATCTCCGGCAACCGTATGGAGCATCTAGGAGGTGCCGGTATCCTGCTCTGCGGTTATGGCCCGGGAACCAAAGACGTGAATAGAGACAATCTCGTCGATAACAACCACATTCATCATACGGGTCGAATCTATTCGCACTCACCCGGCATCATGGTCTGGCAGAGCGGGGAAAACCGCGTGGCGAACAATCTGATTCACCACACGCCCTACACAGGAATTATCATTTCCGGTTGCATGACTGGCTTTTTTGCAAAACCTGCTGGCCGGGAACTGGCTCGAACCATCCGGTGGCATGAAGTCGGCGGCGAGCCCGGCAAAAAGACGTTGGACCAGGTGCGCCCATTCTTGCACACGCATGACAATCTCATCGAATATAACGAAATCCATCATGCCATGGAAATGTTGGGCGACGGCAACGCAATTTACATTCGCGGCGCAGGCGCGGGGAACGTGATTCGTCGCAACTATATTCATCATCTTGTCGCCCCGATGCAGATGCAGTGTGCCATCCGAACGGATGGCGGGCAAAGGGATGCCCTCATTGCCGAAAACCTGATCTATAAGTGTGTCTCGCAAGGGATCATCCTGAAA
Organism: Pirellulaceae bacterium; assembly: GCA_016784735.1. Lineage (GTDB taxonomy): Bacteria > Planctomycetota > Planctomycetia > Pirellulales > Pirellulaceae > JADHUC01. The sequence continues at coordinate 2,264 of JADHUC010000166.1, forward strand.
CTGAACAACCGCTGCGAAAACAACATTGTCGCGGACATCATCGCGCCACCCCGCGGATACTATCTGGCACTGCGTGAAGGCCCCATGACGGACGCCGCCATCGTGCGGAACATCCTCTATTCCTCCAATGAGGTAACGACCTTTATCGATGAGCTGCCGGCAGGGAAAGGAAGAACAACCGAAGATCGCAGAGGACGAGGCCTGGCGCGATCCAAGGATGCCGATACCGATTACAACATCTACTACTGCTCGGCGGATCGCGAGCTGGGCAAGGCGATGCTGGAAAAACAACAAAGCGACGGCGTGGACGCACACAGTCTGGCCGTCGATCCGCTCTTCGTCGATCCGGAAAATGGCGACTTCAGGTTCAAGCCGGGATCACCCGCGCTGAAAATGGGCATTGTTCCAATCGATCTGTCCAAGGTCGGCTTGCGAGAATCCAATTGATGACGCGAAAAACTGGGGTAATCGGCTCAAATCACAGGTGCCGCCAAATGCCCCCGGTCTAACCGTCCTCGGGCGCCATCGTAGATCGCCCAGAGGACCGAGGTGATGGCGTGCGGTCGTTCACCCGTGTTGCTGAAAACGGTCACGCCAGGATTCTTCGAGTTCGACAGCATTCGAACGTATTTTGGCCCCGCGGAGTTTCCGCATGAGCGACGGCGCGTCCGTCGCCCAGCGTCTAAATTGCTCTCGCCGGGAAAAGAATCAACTGCGTCGCTAGCTCTCGGTCCCATCTTTCTGTTCTCAAGGAGCCATCCCATGACCAGAACAAAGGTGATTCTGTCTATCGCTTTCATGTCGTGCCTTCTGCTATCCGTGCGAGCCTACTCCCAGGAGCCGGGTGGTCACTCTGGAGCTGGAGCACGAGAATCTCGGCTTCAACTGTCGGAAGCCGAGATTGAAGTGAAAATGCATGAGCTGGAACTCGCGATGTCAGAGAGCGCGGTGGTAGAAGCAACGCTTGAATGTGAAAAGCTCAAGCTGCGCGTCGAAGCGGCAGAGGAGCAGGCGGATTCGCGTGAACTGGCGTTTGCCAAGCTGGAGCTGGAGCAAGCAAAGATTCGCGTTGAGATGCGCAAGGTTCAGTCTGAGATGGCACGCCTCAGAATCAAGGCTGCAACAGCCAGATTGGCATACGGACGAGCGGCGTTGACCGGGAAGCCCGGAAAATCTACTCGGGTGCAATTGGAATACGTAGACGACTTGGACATCGTCGTTATCCGGGGCGCGAAAGAGAGCGTAGACAAGATAACGGCTCTGATTGAGGGCGCTAAGAAAGAGAGAAAAGAGAAAGAGTGAACGACGCGTGACCGCTACTCCGCGCCCAGTCGCGAGACATGGATACCGCTACTTCTGCGGTGGCGTGAAACGACCCTGTTTAGACACACTCTACTGACGGGGTTGTGCTGGACGCGGCCGGTGCGATCAGGCTTCGCCGGTAGGGTCTCGGTATAGCGATGTGGCGTGAGTGGTGGTGGAACGCGTCGCGACAGACAAACGTCAGTCTTCACCCAACCGGCGCGCCAGCAGGCTTAAGAACAACCCCACGTCAGTCACAATGCCGGCCGACTCCACGCTACCCCGGTCGGCCAATTTTGTCACAACCTCGGGGCTTATGTCCACGCACACTAGCCGCACGCCCGCCGGGGTCATGTTGCCCGTCCCAATGGCGTGCAGCATCGAACAGAGCATCACGATCATATCGGCGTTTTCGATCGCTCTCGCGTAGGCCGCTTGCGCTTCATAGAGGTCCATCAGGGTGTCCGGCAGGGGCCCGTCGTCACGGATCGAACCGGCCAATACGTACTCAACGTTGTTTGCCACGCATTCGTACATCACGCCTTCGGTGATGATGCCCTGCTGGACGGCTTCTTTGATGGACCCAGCCGCTCGAACGCGATTGATCGCCTTGATGTGGTGCTGGTGTCCGCCATGGACGCCGACACCGCGTGCCAGATCCATGCCCAGCGACGTGCCGAACAGATTCAGTTCGATGTCGTGCGCAGGCAATGCGTTGCCTGTCAACAGCGCCTGAACATAGCCGAGTCGGATGATCTGGCTAAGGTATTTCGCGCCGCCGGTGTGGACCACCACGGGCCCGGCGACAAACACGATGCGCCCCGTCCTCGCCTTGATGCGTTTCATCTCCCAGGCCAGTTGGTCCACGGCCAGTTCAACGCGACGCTCGGTCGACACGCCCGCCGACATGAATGCGAACTCACCCTCGCTTTTCTGCACCAATGGCCTATTGACGCGTACGCCTTCTACGCCGCAAATCACCCGATCTCCTATCTTCAGATCGCGGATCAGGCTACAACGAGCAGACCACTGGTTGCGGTCGCTGGCTTCGATCACGATCACCGCGTCCATGCGTTGCCCGGTGGTGCGAATCCACTGGTCGACGATCCGCACATCGGTGGGATAGATGGTAGTCGAATAAAAATCGTCCGGCGCGACGGCCGTCTTGACGACTGATTCGAGGCGAGCGTTGGTCGGTTCGGCTGTGGGGCGGGCACCCAGGGGCATGAGCCGATTGACGATCAGGGCCAGCCGTTCAGCCGACGGCGCGCTGAGCCGCACTCGAGCGGTGGACGGCTGGTCGTGGCGCTGGGCGATGGCCAAGTTCTCGACAGTCGCCTCTCCCCCGGCCTCGGTGGTCAAGTCGAACAGCCGGTTGACCAAGCCACTGTCAAGCAAGTGCCCGGCTAGTTCCACGTGTGTCGAGCGGATGGGCGAAACGATCTCTGCCGACTCGGGGATCTCTCGCTCAACGATCAGGGCTAGGCACTTGACCGCCCCACCGGCCAACATGAACTCATCCACCGGGCTAGTGATGACCTTGTAACCCCAGTCATTGAGTCGTTGCCTCAATGATTCGCTGGCGTGGTTCGTGATGATGGTTTGGTCGATGACCAGCGCGTTGCAGACGAAACGTATGGCATCAGCCTTACTGACTTCCAATCGATGGTCTGCGGGAATGCGGTGGCGGATCTCGCGTAGCGACATCTCCTCGAACGCCGCAGGGTAATACATCACCCGGCCGTCGCTCAATGGCGTGAAGCAAGTATCCAGATGGTAGAACCGCTGATCAACCAGTCGCAGCGACACGACATCGACCTTCAACAATTCGCTGATCAATCGGTGCGATTCCAGTGAGCTTCGCACACCGTAGCCCGCCCACAATATCGGGGCATCGTCACACTGGGCCTGGAACAACGCATCGCCTTCGCCTTCGAACGGTGAATCCGTCGGCAGTTCGACAATCTCGTAGCCAGCGGCATCAAACCATTTGGCGAATAGTGGTATCTCTGGCTGTCGCTGATGTACGCGGAAGGAAGTGGGTGCGAACTGGTCGCGGACCACCAGCCCGGCGTTGGCCGTGAAGCACATGTCCGGCATGTGTTCGACGCCATCGATCACTTTCACGGCTGCCAGCCCGCTGATGATCCCGTGCAACTTGTCCCACTGTTGGGCTGCGACATCGCGTCTTGCCCGGCCGACGTGACCCTCCATCCAAGGGTTGATGACGTATTCCACGCCAAAATGCGAGGGCCGACACATCAGGATCTGGCCGCGCTCGGACATACTGAAACTCCGGCATTCGCCGTGGTGCAGCGATTCTAGCGTCACCACAACCGTGACAATTCTCGCTATGATAAGACCTGATCAACGCCGGAACAAGTTCGTGGATGTACAATAGTCGGCAGGCATCCTTCTGACCGGAGGGTCTGTTCGAAGTCCGAGGCGATCTCGATGCTTGAGCTGAAGGGGATGGACAAGAGAAACGAAGCCATCAGACTTACAGGACAGAACGCAACGATCACAGCGAGAGAGCATGTGACGAATCTGAACTGGGACAGGGCGCGTTGCCTGCAGCGAACGCGCAGACAAGGAAAGGGAGGCGTCCAGTGAATCCGTTGGAAACCCGGGAACTAGGCAAGACGGGCATCCAGGTCCCGGCGATGGGCCTTGGCGGCACGTCGCACGGAGGCATGTTCGGACTTCTGGAGGACAAGCAGGCGGCGGTTGCCACCGTGGAGCACGCCTACAACAAGGGCGCACGGTACTTTGACCTGGCTCCGATGTACGGATACGGGCAAGCCGAAACCCTGTTTGGCCAGTTCCTCAAAACCGTTCCGCGCGATTCGTTCGTGCTGTCCACCAAAGTGGGAGACATGTTCGAGGCGGGGGAGAAGGACCCGGACAACAAGCACGTGGAGATCTGGATCACCGAAGAAAAGATGCACTCGTATTCGGATTTCAGCCGGGACGGAGTCTTACGCTGTTTCGAGGGCAGCCTCCAGCGGCTCGGCATCGACCGGGTGGACATCCTCTTCATCCACGACCCGGACGTGCAGGATCGCTATCAAGAGGTGATGGATGAGGGATTTCCGACGCTGGCCCAGTTGCGCGATCAAGGCGTGGTCAGGGCGATCGGCGTGGGCATGAATTCGGTCGACATGATGATCCATTTCGCCAACAACGCCGATTTTGATTGTTTTCTGGTCGCCGGACGCTACACCCTGCTGGATCAAGCGGCGCTTGGGCAACTGCTGCCGATTTGCGAAAGCAAGCAGATCGGCGTTATCATCGGGGGCGCCTACAACAGCGGTATCCTGGCCACGGGCACCAAGGAAGGGGCACTTTACGATTACGTTCCGGCCAGGCCGCCTATTCTTGAAAAGGTTCGGCGGATCGAAGCGGTCTGTCGAGCGCACCAGGTGCCGTTGCAGGCCGCGGCGCTGCAGTTTCCCTTCGGACATCCGACCGTGGCCAGCAACATACCGGGCACTCGCTCCAAAGCGAGGTTCGATCAGAACTTCGATATGATGAGCTTCCCCATCCCAGCCGATTTCTGGGCGGAACTGAAGCACGAGGGACTGCTGGGCGAGGACGTGCCCACCCCCGGCCCCGCTTTAACAGACTCGCAATGACGGCACGAAGGCAGCCTTCCGTTAAGAAAGGGGGCACCACCATGATGACCATCGACTCGCATTGCCATTTTCTCGACCCGCAAGCCATCAGCTACTGCTGGATGACCCCCGACATGCCTCTCGCGAGGCGGCTGATGCCGGAGGACCTGCTGCCCCTGCAGCAGCAACACGGCATCGAGGGCGCGATTCTTGTGGAGGCTGCCGATTCGTACGAAGAAAACCGGTTCATGTTCGAACAGGCCGACCGGCACGATGCGATCGTGGGCGTCGTCCCTTGGATCGACATGGAAGCCGACAACTTCCGCCAGCGGCTGTCGCGTTGCCAAGAGCACCCCAAGTTTGTTGGCATCAGAGCCATGATCGAGATGATTCCCGACGATCAGTGGATGCTCGGGCCGGCGGTCCAGGAGTCGTTCGGGGTTCTGGAAGAAGACGACATCTGCTTCGACTTCTTGGTGCGCCCTGGCCACCTGCCCCACGTGATCAAGGTGCTGGAGACGTTCCCCAAGCTACGGGCTGTGATCGACCACATGGCCAAACCGCCGATCCGGGACGGCGCACTTCACCCCTGGAAAGACCTCATGGCCAAGGTAGGCTCGTACGAGAACGTACACTGCAAGGTATCAGGGATGATTACTGAAGCGGATCTGGAAATATGGCGTCCGGAAGACCTGAGCCCCTTCATCGAGCATGTGTTGGCCATCTTCGGGGTGGAACGACTCATGTTCGGAAGCGACTGGCCCGTGTGCTTGTTGGCTGGGTCGTTTGGCGATGTGGTCGCCGCGCTCAGGCAGAATCTAGTGGATCTGCCGGACCGCCAGATCGCCCAGGTTTTCGGAGAAACGGCTCAACGGTTCTACCGGATTCCGCGCAGCAGGATTTCACCATGAAGCCGGCCATCGTGCCGCAAGCTCTGCCAGTTTGACTGCACGGCCAAATCTAGCGCAAGAAAAACGCTAAGCCGTTCTACCAGAACAACTTAGCGCATCGGGCATGAATTGAAAGCGGAGAGGACGGGATTCGAACCCGTGGATCCCTGTGACAGGATCACTGGTTTAGCAAACCAGCGCATTCGACCACTCTGCCACCTCTCCGGTTGTTTGGACAGAGACGAATATCGGCTTTCTCTGCCCTGAGCGACCTTTAAGATTTTGCCGCAATAGAAGATCGTCTGCAACCCTTCTTTGTTCGCTGGCTCGCTGGCAACCCGCCGAATACGAGCCATACTGAGATAACTATTGCCCTTTCGGAGTTGTCTCAATGCGGAAAACGTCGGTTCACGCGGCCACTGGACTAGCTCTGCTGTTGCTCGTGCGTTTGGGCGGGGCAGCTTTGGCCATCGAGTTGAACGCAGCGTTCAATTCGATCAATTCTCCAGATATTGAAGCCTATATCGACGTATTGGCCGATGACACGTTCGAGGGGAGGGAGGCCGGAAGCCGCGGAGGCCGGGCAGCGGGCGTGTATCTCGCAGAACAATTTCAGCAACGAGGCTTGAAGCCGGCTGGGGATCGTGGCGCGTACTTCCAGGAATTCGATGGCGTTTATCGGAATATTCTCGGCGTGATCGACGGCAGCGATCCGTCATTGCGAAGGCAATTCGTGCTCGTGGGGGCTCACTACGACCACGTGGGTTACGGTACCCGAAAGAACAGCCTCGGGCCGATCGGCTACATCCACAACGGGGCCGACGACAATGCCAGCGGTGTCGCGGGACTACTGGAAGTGGTGGAGGCGTTCAAAGCGCTGGGCGAGCCGCCCAAACGATCCGTTCTCTTCGCACTTTGGGATGGCGAAGAGAAAGCGCTCTTGGGATCGAAGCACTGGACCAACCACCCAACCGTGCCGATCGGCAACGTGGTTTGTGCCTTCAACGTTGACATGATTGGCCGGATGCGGGATCGACGCGTTGAGATATATGGCACGCGCACGGCGCGCGGTCTACGACAACTCATCAGCCGCCAGAATCAAGCCACGGACTTGGTGCTTGATTTTAAGTGGGACATCAAAGCGAACAGCGATCATCACTCGTTCTACACGAAAGCTGTCCCTTTCTTGATGATACATACTGGACTGCATAAAGACTTCCATCGCCCCACCGACGACCCGGACAAGATTAACTTCGAGGGCACAGAACAGGTCACCAAGTTGCTGTTTCTGCTTGCCTTGGAACTGGCGAATCGGCCTGAGGTCTCCGTATTCCGCGACCGGTGCCGCCACGAGGCTGCGGCCAATCTGACGCAGTTGGAACGTGCGTTGCCGGCTCGTCCGCCCAGGCTGGGAGTGTGGTGGGAGTCGCGCAGCGGCGAGCGGTCGGGACTGTATCTGAGCCGCGTGCTTCCCGATTCGCCGGCAGAGCGGGCGGGTCTGCGAGTTGGCGATCGGTTAGTGCGATTCGGCGGTCGGCTGGTCGAAGACGAGGATTCGCTTCGCAAAGACGTCCTCGCCGCACAACCATCGACAACCATGGTAGTCGAACGAGCCGACGGCGAATCATCGGAGTTGCCCGTGGAATTGGCTGGAGAGCCGTTGCGACTGGGCATTTCCTGGCGTGAAGACGAGGCAGAGCCGGGAACACTGATTCTCTCGCAGGTTGTCTCGGGATCTGCGGCTCATCTTGCGGGCCTGCGAGTCGCGGATCGCATCTACGCGATCGAGGGCCGGGAGATCCGCGACGGCAGCGAATTCCTTCGGTTGTTGCCCGAGTTGCCGGGGGCGTTCGAGCTAGAAATAGAGCGACGTGGTCAACTCAAGACCGTGACCGTCGACCCGCCGCCTGCAGAATAGGCGGCGTCCGGAGACCAGCGTGTCCCGCGTGGCGCAGTCGAAGTCTTGCACAAGTTCTGGTACCATGCATCGCATGGTGACCGCGATGCCGATTGCTCTACGAACCGCTGAGTCAACGAATACTCCTCCGTTGCGCATCGGATCGGTTCTTGTTGATCCGCCGGTACTACAGGCCCCGATGGCGGGGTTCACTGACCATGCGTTTCGGCAAATCGTCCGCGAGTTTGGCGGTGCCGGTCTGCTGGCCACGGAGATGGTCAGTGCGAAAACCTTCGCATGGCTCGACGAACATGACGCGGAACTCCCGGATCGACTTTGGGGTGTGCGTGACGAGGAGCGACCGCTTGCGGTTCAGGTCTGGGACAACGATCCAGAGAGGATGGCCCGCGCTGGTGCTCGATTAGCGCATAAACACGGCATCAGCATTATCGATATCAACTTCGGCTGCCCCGTGAGGAAGGTGAGCGAACATGCGGGCAGCGGGTCTTATCTCCTGCGATACCCCAAACGCGTGGCGACGATTGTCGAAAAAGTGGTCCGTGCGTGTGAACCGACACCCGTGACGGCGAAAATCCGTCTGGGATGCACGCGCAACACAATAAACGCGGTCGACGTGGCCAGGGTAATTGAATCGGCCGGAGCGGCGGCGATCACAGTTCACGGACGCACGGCGCACGAAGGATTCAAGGGCACGGCGGACTGGGAACGAATAGCGGAAGTCAAGCGTCACCTCGACCGCATTCCATTGATTGGCAACGGAGACTTAGATTCGGCGGAAAAGGTAGTAGACACCTTTCATCGCTATCCGATCGACGGCGTCATGATCGGGCGAGCTGCGTTGGGACGACCCTGGATTTTTCGGCAGGTACGGGCCGCGCTCCGAGGCGAACCGATTCCGCCCGATCCATCGCTCGCCGAACAGCGCGATGTATTGCTGCGACACTGCGATCTGGTGGTCGAGCGATTCGGCTCCGAGAAGGGCACGATGCTGATGCGCAAGTATGCCTGCTGCTACGTTCAAGGCCGGCGCGGTGCTCGGCGTTTCCGTTCCGCGGTTGCTCACGTGTGTTCCGTCGATGAGTTTCGCGAAGTCGTCGAACAGCATTTCCCACGGGATGGTCGTCGCACGTAGAGGGATCGGCAAAGAAGAAGCGGCCGGTGGTGTGGGCCAACCGCTCGGTTACCACCTCCGCGAATGGCGATCGCGTTCGAGAATCTGCACAAACTGCGGGCTCATGCCGTACTCGCGACTGGGCCGGTTCAGTTCGAGCATTGCGTGCAGTTGCGAACGTGGCGAGTCGGCGCTGATCACCGGAGCGCGGGCGACACGGAGTACACTGGTTGGCGTGGCGTTCCAGCGAGCGACGTACATGCTGGCATCCAAGGTTGGTTCCGCGCGAAGACCGTAATATTGCGTAAGCAGCGTCACGAGTTTGCGGTCATCGCCCGTGTAGCCATCGAACGTCAACCGCTGAACTCGGTGGTAGCGGTCAAAGTAGTAGGTCAGCGATCCCGCCAAATCATCGTTATTTGTCCCGGTAACAACAGGAACTCGCAATCCCTCCATACCCATTTCGGCAGTCACCGTTGTCACGCGAGGCCATCGACTTGTGACCCAGACGGGCGAAATATCAAAGCGGACGATTTCGCCGAAGTTCGCGACCGGCGGCCCGGTCAGCGTCGTATCAAGCTGCGGGCGAGGCCGTTCGGCATTTCCGCCGGTCGTGAATTCCGAGTTGTACTCGGATGCGCCCCAATCGACCGTCGAACCCGTGCCTCCCGTGTCGGCAATCGGCGCGGGCGCATCGCCGTCCGACCACAGGGTCTGGATCTTCTCTTTGGCGGCGTCCGACCAACCGTTATCCATCATCACATAGGGGCCACCGGCGGCGGCCGCTAATATGACGGGGAAGAGCAGTTTTCGCTTTAGCATTTTCGAGTACCGTCCGAGGTGGCGGGAATTCGGGATCATCGGTCAACATCGGCATGCCCAGAGGGCTGTCTTCTCGCTTTTCGACCCGCCCGACACGACCAACAGCATCGGCGAAAGTGGCATACGTGGTTTGAACCGACCGGGGAAAGACAAGACTGCGCGCATCTTCGTAGGGTGGGCCAAGTCTTCGCGGGCCCACCTGGCGGAGTACCGAGTGCGGAGTGGTGGGCCCGCGAAGACCTGGCCCACCCTACCTGGTTGTGGCCGTGCCCGGATCTCCGGCAAGCCCTATTTGCGTTGCAGGTCGAGCTTTCGTACAACACCCTACAGACGTCACTACCTGTGTAGCTTCATTGTGTTTGGACAGGGATGAATGAGATGAAATGTGCAGCAGTATCTCTCTTGTTCTTCGTACCGTTTGCCTCGCCTCTACCGTCGCAGGAGGCAGATCCCGCCGAGCGATGGGAAGAACATATCCGCAAATTCGAGGAAAATGACAAACAGAATCCGTCCCAGGCGAACGGCGTTTTATTTGTGGGTTCTTCATCGATTCGCATGTGGGACACCGCGAAGTGGTTCCCCGGAGCCGGCGTGATCAACCGTGGCTTCGGCGGATCGCAGATTTCGGACGTGAACTACTTCGCCAATCGCATCGTTCTGAAGTATCGCCCCCGCGTGATCGTCTTCTATGCCGGCGATAACGATGTGGCCAAGGGTAAATCCACCAAACGCGTCCTCGACGACTTCACGACCTTTGCTGGTCTCGTAGCGCGGGAGTTGCCCGAGTCGCACATCATCTACGTTCCGATCAAGCCCAGCCTGGCACGCTGGAAGCTGTGGCCCACCATGCGGGAGGCCAATGCCATGATCGAACGCTTGGCGGAAAATCGCGACAACCTCCATTACGCCGACACGGCAACGCCGATGCTGGGCGACGACGGCACGCCTCGCGCAGAGTTGTTCATCAAAGACGGCCTCCATCTGAGCGACAAGGGCTACGAAATATGGACGGGAGTCGTGGGACCGCTTATCGAGAAGACGAAACGCGAGCCCAAGGTCACTAATGACCAATGACCAAATCCCAATGACTGCCCTACAAACCGAGTTGGATGGCGGCGCCGCATAGGGCGATGGTGCCGCCGGCGATGGCGTGGGAGAATCGCTGCAGCCGAGGAAACGAGAACTTGGCCAGCCCCAGATAGGCCGCGACAACAATCGTAAGCATCGTCGCCAGCGTCGCCACAGCGAATACGATGGTGACCATCCCCACGCCGAACAGGCTCAACTTGGCAGCGGGATACATCAATATTGGTATCAGAGGTTCGCAGGGCCCAAACACAAAAATCGCGAACAGGACCCACGGCGTCATGCTGCCCGCACGTTCCTCTTCGTGGACATGGACGTGATTGCCGTGATGGGTGTGTTCGTGGACATGAACCGCTCCGTCCGTATGTCCGTGAGAGTGCCCGTGCGGACGGTTGCGGATTGCCCGAACCAAGCCCCATGTCATGTAGGCGAGCCCAAAACCCAGAAGCAGCCATCCTGCAACGTTGCCTCGATACTCCTCGACCGGAACCACGCTACCCACCATCCAGCCCAGACCGATGCCCAGCGCGCCCAACACAATCGAACTGAGCACGTGCCCCAGCCCGCAGGCAAAAGTGATCGCCATGGTGCGCCGCAACGACCACTGGCCGACGCGGGCCATTGCGATGAACGGGACAAAGTGATCCGGCCCGGTCAGGGTGTGGATAAAGCCGATCGCCGCGGCTGTCCCGATCAGTGCACCAAGTGTCGCATCGTCCATTCGAGCAATCCCGTAGAGTCGCGTGGAAACTTCGTTTAACTGTCGTCCTTCGCAGCCTTTTTCTTTCCCGGTTCGACGATCAGCTTGCCCGTTTGCTTATCCCAGCGAACGGTGCGTGCCTTCAGTCTATGGCGTCCGTGACAGTCCGTACAGAGGATGTTCGCCACGTTCGTCTTCTGCGGACAGCGAGCTTGCCAGCGGGCGATGATCCTCTCCGCGGGGGCATCGTGGGTATCGTGGCATTCCTGGCACGCCTCGTCGATCTCGTCGGTCGGATACATAAGGTCAGGCGGCGTAATGTTATCTTCGTCGTTGCGGTGTGCCACCGAATCGCCGTGACAATCCACGCACCCAATCTCCTCCTTGGCGTGAACCAGCATCAGCCGCTCGTCCTTGTAGTTGTCGTGACAGACAAAACAAGACTGGTTGATGCTCAAGAACTTCTTGTCTTTTTCGGCGTTCTTGTCGGGTGGTTCATCCAGCAGCAAAGGCGCGTTCTTGTCGATGGCCAGGGGTGGTAACTCGTCCGCCGCTGCTGGATTCTCGTCACCAGCCTCCGCAGCGGTGGCTACCGAAACGAGCGTCCCGTGGCGATCCGCAATGCCGGCAAACACGCCGAGAAAGCAAACAACGCCAAGAACGACCAAACCAATTGCCAACAGTCGGGCTTTCATCGACACGATTCTCCCGTTTCTCTAGATGGGCGAGTTGTCACACTCAGCGTTGGCACTCGTTCCCATTCTGTCAAACCACATTGGTCAGCGTAATCGCGTTCACGCAGCTATCACCGGACAAACGGATTAGTCTATCAAGATTCCAGAATACATAGAAGGGCCAAGCCGGATCTATGCTGTCAATTGCCCCACGCTTGCGTATTTTATCCATTCCAAAAAAGCAGAAAACTCCGCTAAACCTTTAGATTCGGCGCAACCGATACTCGTGACGTAAGCGGATTCTACGCTCGGCACAACCATTTCGTCTCTCACAGGACAGGAACCATGTCACGTCTGATCAATGGCTCGATCGTGCTGGTTGTCGTTGGCGGCGTCATCGTAGCGATGGTCGCAGCGCAGGATCAGCCTCAGTCACCGGCCGATTCAGCTCAGCCGGCTTCAAACGATACCGGGGCCGACAGTACCAGCGCCGGGTTGGCAAATCAACTGAGTTCCGTAGGCCGCTCGTTGGCCGTCGAGTACGGGCCCGGCACGGCCGCAGGAACATCGACTCCGCCGCCGGACTTGGATCTTCCGTTGAACACGCCGTCGTCCGAGCCCGCAGTGCTTTTGGCGGCAGATCAGTCGACACAGGCGGGCGCTCTGCACTCTGTGCTCAAACGATCGCCGAATGTACCCACGACGTCGACCCCACCGTCGCGTCGGACCGTTCAAGAGCCGAAGACGCTCAGCAGTGCCTCCGAACCCGCACCGGAAACCCCGAAACCCGAAACGGCGGCCCCTTCAACGCCGCCTCCCACGACGATTGCTCCCGTGGCGGCGGCTCCTGCGACGACCTCACCATCAACGCCAGTGAGTCCGGACAGTGCAAGGGTTTCTTCGAGGCGGACCTTCCGATCAGACGTTCCGTCCGCAAGGCCGGCGATCGTAGCATCCAAACCGGTTTCGTCGCGACGTGCGGGTACGCCGGCGTACGCGCCCGGAAAGTCTTCTGGCGAAGCTCTAGCAAGCAGCGTGGGCGCACTCCTGCGAGTGGACACAATTGGTCCACAGGCCGTTACTCTTGGTGAACAGAACGAATACGTCGTTCGACTTTCAAACGCCGGTGTGACGGAGGCACGCAACGTCACCGTTCGCGTCGCCATTCCGAGCAACGTGCAAGTGGTGTCGACAAAGGTAAGCGATGGAAACGACAACATCCGTCAGGACGCCGAAACCGAGCGTCAACTGATCTGGAGCCTCGAACGTGTGCCGGCGCGAGCAGAACGACAGTTGACGCTCACGCTGATCCCAACGGAGAATCGCCCCTTTGACCTGGCCGTCGAATGGGCTACGTTGCCGGTATCTTCCACAGCCACCGTCGATGTGCGACAACCTATGCTGGAAATCGCACTTAGTGGCCCCAGCAAAATCGACTACGGCGAGACAAAGGTCTATTCGATCGTTCTATCTAACCCAGGCACCGGCGACGCAAAGAACGTGACCGTCCGGCTTGCCATGGGTGACGAAAGCGCCGATGCAGTGCAAGTCGGCACTCTGCCGGCAGGCGGCAACCAGAAATTCGATGTCGAGGTTACCGCCCGGAAGGCTGGTGCCATGCGCATCGCGGCCACGGCAGTGGGTGCCAACAATTTGCAGGCGGAAGCCGTCGAACAGATTGTGGTGCAGCGAGCTAATCTACAACTCGAAGCACTGGGCTCGGCGCGCAAATTCGCTGGCTCGGTTGGGACGTATCAGGTCCGGCTGGCCAACGTCGGTGATGCCGCGGCCGGCAATGTGCAAGCCGCAGTTCGACTGGGAACCGGTGCAAAGTACGTCAAGGGGATCGAGGGCGCGAAACAGGAAGCGGACCGGGTACGTTGGAACGTTGGCGAGCTGGCTCCGAACACCGAGCGTATCTATCGCTTTTTCTGCGAATTGGATGCCGACGGAGACGCGTTGTTCCAGTTCGTCGCCAGCGCCGATGGCGGCCTTCAGGCGACTGGCGATGTGGTGACGAAGGTCGAGGCGTTGGCAGACCTGAAACTGGAGGTCAACGATCCGAAGGGACCGATCCCTGTCGGCGAAGAAGTTACCTATGAAATCCAAATTACCAACCGCGGCACGAAGGCCGCCGTGCAGGTCCAGGTGGTCGCCCAGTTCTCCGAGGGCATCGAACCGATTGCCGCCGGGGGAATGCGAGCCGAGATGTTAGCGGGCCAGGTAGTATTCCAACCGATCTCCCGGATCGGCCCGGGCGAGACCACGAAGTTGACCGTCAAAGCTCGGGCGGACGCGGAAGGCAACCATGTGTTCCGAACCGAGGTCAAGTGCGTGGAGCCTGTCACCAAGCTGGTTGCCGAGGACACGACTCGGTTCTTCGGCGAGGATAAGCTGACCGGATCGAAAGCTCCGGCAGTGGCCTCACCCGGCGTGAAGGAGGCCAGTCCTCGGGTGGGAACGAAGCCGCTTTGGTTCGGCGCCGGCCAAAACGAGTAGGCGGCTTTTTCCGTATTCGGCGGGGGTGGAACGTCGCTCAGGTCGGCAGCTTTCGAAGCGGTCACTTGGCGAGGTTCCACCCCCGCTTGCGTTCTTGTTCGCATCCCTGGCAGCCAATCGGGAAATTGGTATGATTGTCCGATCGTCGCCAGGAAACGTCGATCGAAAACCCTCGTTTACGGCAAAAAGGTCACTGCCATGCTAGAAGCCCTGCAAATGGCTCCCCCTGATTCGATTCTGGGATTGAGCGAGGCATTCAAAGCGGACGCCAATCCGAGCAAGATCAACTTAAGCGTTGGGGTCTACAAGGACAAAGACGGCCGTACGCCGATTCTCGGCTGCGTGAAAGAGGCCGAGCGACGACTGCTCGAAAGTCAGACGAGCAAGAGTTATCTGGCCATCACCGGCATACCTGAATACGGGCGACAGGTCAGGCAGCTTGTGTTTGGCGCGGATCACCCGCTGGCAGTCGGCGAGCGGGCGGCGACCCTGCAAACGCCGGGAGGCACGGGCGCTTGCCGCGTTGCCGGCGATTTCCTTTCGCAGAAGCTGGGCGTGCGCACCATTTGGTGCAGCAAGCCGACGTGGGCCAACCATATGGGGATCTTCAAAGCCGCGGGGCTTGCGATTCAGTCATATGCCTACTTTGACGAGGATGCATTCGCCTTGGACTTTGACGCGATGCTGGAATCGCTGAAAGGAATCCCGTCGGGCGATGCCGTCTGTCTGCACGCCTGCTGCCACAACCCATCGGGGGTCGACCCAACGATTGATCAATGGGGCCTGGTCGCTGAAGTATTGGCCGAGCGAAAAGTGCTGCCCGTAATGGATTTTGCCTATCAGGGCTTTGGCGAGGGCCTGACTGAGGATGCCGGGGGCGTGGCCGAGGTCTGTTCGAAGGTGGACGAGGCGCTGATTTGCACTTCATTCTCCAAGAACTTCGGGCTGTACAGCGAACGCACTGGGGCCATGACGTTGGTTGCCGGTTCTGAGGATGCGGCACGGACTGCCCTGAGCCACGCCAAGATCAGCGTGCGCACCAACTACTCGAATCCACCCGAACACGGCGGCGCGATCGTCACAGCCGTGCTGTCCGATGAGCGGTTGCGCGACGAGTGGGAGGCCGAACTAGCCCAAATGCGAGACAGAATCAACGGCATGCGACGACTGTTTGCCGACACCATGAAGGCGAAGAACGCGCCTCGCGATTTTTCGTTCATCACTCGCCAGCGCGGGATGTTCTCATTCTCCGGTCTGACGGCCGTACAGGTCGACGAACTGCGCAACAAGCACTCGATCTACATTGTCGGCGACGGTCGCATCAACGTGGCCGGCATGACCGAAGCAAACATGGACCGCCTGTGCGACGCCATCCTCGCGGTTCTCTAGCTTCCCAGCCGCTTGCCGATTTCTTTGACGATCGTCGCCTCGTCGGGAAACTGGCCCGTCTGCAGCTTCGAGTAGACGACTTCGCCATCGGCGGTTAGTTCAAAGCACCCGCCCCCAGAGGGCTCAAGTTCAAAACCCTTGATGCGTTGCTTGTAGCTCGATAGGAGTTTTTCCGTCAGACTGACGGCTTTGGGTTCGTAGTTTCACGCACAGCAGTAGCGAAGATGAAGTTTCATATCATGGCCCTTGGTTCTTGCAGAATTGCACGTCGGCGATAAGGGTCGCACTTCGATCGAAGAACTACTTCTTCTTGCTCCGAGCCTTCTTTCGCGGCGTTCCCGCCTTCTTGGTTGTCGTCTTCTTGGCGGCGCGTTTCTTCCTAACGGCGAAGGCGCGTTCCCAGTTGTCCGCGTAGTCCTTCGTGGAACCTATACGCGTGATGCTCACGGGACTTCTCCTCGCGGGTCGAGCAAAGGTATACAACGAGAAACGCCACGGCCTCGATGGCCGTGGGTCACTAGGACAATTACTAGCCAATCAACCTCAGAAGGTCAAGGCGTCGGCAACCGCTTTTCCGGGCACGGTGATCGCCCGGTTGACCGTTACCGTCGGCTAAGGCGGTCGCCGGTGGACTCGGGCGACTTCGATGGCTTCCTGGACGGAAGTTGTTCGACCAAGCGTTTGGCCACATCCAACTGTGCAGCCGAGAATCGTGGGCGCGTCGAACCGTTGGCCAACTTGTGCTCCAGCCGAGCCAACTGTTCCCAACTCATGTCGTTGGCCAGATGCCATGCGGCGATCTGGGCAGTCTTCTGAGTGCAAACGCCACGGCCGAATAACGCGAGTAACTCACGTACCTCCGGTTTGTTGCTGAAGTTCTCCAGACGTTCGATCCGATACGGAATCCTAGGTCGAGGGTTGGGCTTGCCAAACTCCAGACAGACACAAGGCAGCTTCTTTTTGACGATCTTGCCCGGGAGGACGTTGAAAATCGGACCGCCCGGCATGTTGAACTGTTGGCGTCCCTGGAAGAGGTTGTTCCCCATTCGGTTGTTGCCCATCTGAGGTCCGCCGAAAGGCGCACCCAGGCCCTGAGGCTGTTGCTGGTTGTTGGCCTGGACGTTATTCCCCGGAAACAGATTCTGCATGCCGATTTGCGCCAAGACAGGCACAGCGGCGATCGACTCCGGCAGACGAATGGCGAGCGGTTTGTCAGTCTTATTCTCGACTTGGATGGTCAACTGCCGCGCATCACGCGGGATCACCGTTGCGGCGATCTGTTCCGATTCGAGCGCCGAGAAGAACTCGACGGTTTGCGACCCCGGCAAGACTGGCGGGGCCTTCTTTCCCGCCGCAAGCACAGGAAGGGCGAGAACTAGCACAACCACAGCGCAAGCGCAAACGTTCACACGAAAAGTCATTTTGCCTTCTCCTCTGTTCATTCGGAGCGACGTCGCTTGCGTCAGCCGTGTTCCAGGGACCGTATCACAAGCGGCCTTGCCCATATCTCTAGCGTAACAAGCGGCCGGAACTTTGAGAAGGAAAACCGCTCCAAGTCATGTGCGCCCTCCTGAAACCAGCTTTTCCAGAAAAATATGGCTTTCCTGCCAAGCTGTTCGAATGCGAAATCCGTCGAGCTTCGAACCGCTTGCGTGAAGCTGACACCGCAGCGCCGATACCGTAGAATGTCTATCTGTCACGAGACTCTTGGCGACCGCCATGTCTGACGAAGCATCTTTTTCGGATTCTGCCGATCAACCGGAACCGGCCGAAACGGCCGGTATGAACTACCGTTGCGTTTGCGGTCAGGTCTTCCCTGTGGATCCGGACGGTATCGCCGTCTGTCCGGTGTGCGAGCGGAAGGTGTCGGCCGACGCTTTGAGGGGTTCCATGGCCGACACGATGGCAGCGTCCTTTGCCGACGAAGACCACGCGTCCGGGACGCATCCGGAACGGCGATTGGAGGCGGACGACCGAGTTGACGAGGTCTACGGGCACTATCGGATTATCGGCAAGCTCGGTCAGGGCGGTATGGGAGCCGTATACCAGGCGCTGGATGAATCGCTCCAGCGCTATGTTGCATTGAAACTGATCCATGCCACCGGCAAGTCGGCCGCCGACACCAAGCACATCAAGCGTCTGCAGCAAGAGGCCATCGCCCAGGCTCGCGTAAACCATCCCAACGTGGTCCACATCTACTTTGTCGGGCGCGAAGGCGATACGCCCTTCTTTGCCATGGAAATGGTTCACGGGCCGACCGTGGCGGATCGCCTGGAACACGGACCGCTGTCGTTCGACGAGGTCATTACGTTTGGCGAACAAGTAGTCGATGCGCTGCGACACTGTGCCAGATTCGACATCCTGCATGGAGACATCAAGCCCAGCAACATCCTGCTGGCCGGCTCACACACAGCAAAGCTCTCTGACTTTGGCCTAGCCCAGCGGATGTCCCAGGCCGAAGACGACCCGCTGCTGGTGGCCGGAACGCCCAACTATCTATCGCCCGAGGCTGCCGAGGGCGGCAACCTGGACATTCGCAGCGACATGTACTCGCTCGGAATCACGCTATTCGAGATGACTTTCGGCCGCCTGCCCTATTCCTTCTCCGGCAGCAGTCTGCTCGACTACCTGAAGACTCATCGTACTGCCGAGATCCAATTCCCGGACCCTTGGCCGGAGAGCGTACCCGAGGGTTGGCGCGACGTGCTGGAGAAGTTGCTGGCCAAAGCCCCGGAAGATCGCTACCAGTCCTACGACGAACTAGTCGCAGCTCTGCAGCGATTGCGCCCCCAATCGCTGCCCAAAGCGGGAAGAGTGCAGCGCGGCCTGGCTTGGCTGGTGGATCTGGGGTTGGCGCACGCTGCACAGCAGTTCTTCTATGTACCGCTGGCCGCCGCGTCGCTGTGGCGCGACTACCCCTTGGCCCATTTGGTCGTTGCCGTGGCTGGTGGATGCGTTCCGGCCGCAGCCGCTTTGCTGCAGGCACGGCGGGGAACGACGCCGGGCAAGCACCTGTTCCAGCTTCGCATCGCCGACCGTCACGGCACCAGACCGCGCCAATCGACCTTGGCATTGCGAACGGTCGCTCAGCTTCTGCCCATCTGCGCTACGACCGTTCATCACGTGTTCAGTGCGTTGCTTTTGGGACCGTTGGGGGGACTGATTTGTTTCGTTGCTGGTTTGGCGGTGATTGTCGATATTGGTTTCGCTCTGTTAGACCGGAAAGGGCGTAGTCTGCACGACTTGATATTCGGGACACAAGTAGTGTTGAGAACCGTGGAGCGGGCCTCGCCGGGTGGTAATCCAGACGCTTCATGGTATTCTGAACGGGCGAAATGATCTCTTCACCCAATCTGATCCCGTGAATAACCTCCAGGAGGATCGGGGAGACGAATGCGATGGACCGTTTTGAGTTGTTCAAAAACCTGATGGTGATGGCCGCTGCGGACAAAAAGTTCACGGAGGAAGAAGTGGAATTCCTCGCACTGCGGGCAAGCCGCTGGGGTATCAGTGACCAGCAGTTCGAGGAAGCTCTTCTGTTCGCCAAGAGCGGCGGAGCCAAGATGACGATACCGGAGAGCCAGGAAGAGCGGACACGGTTGTTGCGCGATCTGATCCGCATGATGGCCGCCGACGGCGACTTGGCGCCCGTTGAGAAACGACTATTTGCCGAGGCGGCGGCAAAAATGGGAATCAATCCCAACGACCTCGAAACGACCATCGACGAGTTGCTTTGACATGCCACAAACCTTCAAACAACTGCTGGCGACGGATGAACTGGTCCCAATCTTCGCCGTTGGACGAATTCCGAGCCCGGTTGTCATCGAAATCTTCGGGCTGGCCGGCGGCTATCGCGGATTCTGGATGGACCAGGAGCACTGCGGCATCACCACAGAGCACATCATGGTGGCTTCGCTGGCAGCCAAGGCCAATGACTTCGACTGCTTCGTGCGCATGCCGCCGACAGGCTACTGGCAGGTAACCAAATGCCTGGAAGCCGGCGCCGGCGGCGTCATGGGCGCCCAAATCCAATCGGCCGACCACGCCAGGGAGTTCGTTTCCTGGACGAAGTACGCCCCGCTCGGCACGCGAGGCATCAACACGGGCGGCCGCGACGCCGATTACACATACAAGCCGCTGGCCGAGTTGGCCGAGGAAGCCAATCGCGAGCGGTTCGTGGCGATCCAAATTGAAACTCTCGGCGCTTTGGACCAGGTGGACGAGATCGCAGCCATCGAGCACGTCGATTTACTATTCATCGGGCCGGCGGATTTGTCGCTCGCATTGGGCGTCGTCGGCCAGTACCACCACGACAAGGTGTGGGATGCGATTTCCCGCGTCGCCAACGCGTGCCGCCGACACGGCATAGCGTGGGGCGGTGTGACCCCAGATCCGGAATTCGCGGACCGAGCGGTTGAAATGGGCTGCCGGATGCCCACAATAGGCAACGATATCATTTCGCTACGACGCGGCATCCAAGCCGTGAAAGAGTCTTTTGCAGGTCAGTTCTGACGCGAGTCGGCGCCAACGTGGCTCCATGTTAACGACAATTCATCCCAAGCTAAAACCGATCCGCGACAAGGTCGAAGCGCGCCAGCGTCTTTCGCTCGACGACGGCCTATTGTTGTACGATGCCGAGGTGCCGCTGAACGATGTAGGCCAGCTTGCCAACGTGGCGCGCGAACGCATCAACGGCAACGCCGCGTACTACAACATCAACACGCACCTGAATCCCACGAACGTCTGCATCTACCGCTGCACGTTCTGCGCCTTTCGAGCCAACCTGCGCGATCCGCAAGGCTTTCTGATGAGCGACCAGCAAATTCTGGATCGCGGCAGAGAAGCACTCGACAACGGATGCACCGAATTGCACATCGTCGGCGGTCTGCACCACCAGAAGCCGTACAACTGGTACGTGAACGTGGTCCGCATCCTTCATGAGGCGTATCCGGACCTTCAACTGAAGGCGTGGACCGGTGTGGAAATCAACTGGTTCGAGTTCCTGGCCAAGAAGTCTGTCCGCCAGGTGCTGGAGGATTTGATCGACGCCGGACTGGGGAGTATGCCCGGCGGCGGTGCGGAGATATTCCATCCGGAGGTGCGAGACAAGATCTGCGAGCACAAGGCCGACGCCACGAAGTGGCTGGATATCCACCGGACAGCGCACGAATTGGGCCTGCGTACCAACTGCACGATGCTGTACGGTCACGTCGAGAATGCCTACCACCGCATCGACCATCTGATTCGGCTGCGTGAGTTGCAGGACCAAACCGGCGGCTTCCAGACGTTCATACCACTTGCCTTTCACCCGGAAAATACCGGACTCGCTCACATCAAGAAAGCATCGTCCCTGATGGACCTGCGCACCGTGGCCGTCAGCCGCTTGATGCTGGACAACATCCCGCACATCAAGGCATATTGGATTTCGCTGGGCGTCGGCACCGCTCAGGTTGCTCTGTCGTATGGCGCCGACGACATCGACGGCACCGTGCGCCACGAGCTGATCTATCACGGCGCCGGATCCACTTCGCCTGAAGTCTTGTCCGTCGACCGAATCCGCCATCTGATTGAAGAAACCGGACGCGAGCCGGTCGAACGCGACACGCTGTACCGGCAAGTCATCCGCGATGCGGACAACCCAGCAGAATGGACCATCGGCGAGCCTGTGACGGGGCAGTCGGACTAGGAATAGGCGGGAACCGGATGTTTCGGGCGGCGCGTGCGACGAACGTTTTGGCTTCAAGCTGAACATTATTCCGCCCCGATGCTCATAAGAGCGTGGTAGACTATCACTATTGGCCGTCGCGTGTCGCGTCCGCGGCGGCTTTCTCATTTCCGTCGAGTGGCAACGATGCTCAAAATGCTCCTGCTCGCCATTGGCTCGGTGGTCGCGTTAGCCCTAGTGGCTATCATACTGGTGGTATCCCTGTCGCTGGAGCGGCAGAAGTAGACCGAGCGCCGAATCGGAAATGACGAGTAGGCCGGAACAAGTCCGCGCAGTTCCGGCATCTGATCGCATGCGTTGCGAGGTAGTCTCGATTCTATTCGCTGGACTCCGCGAAGTCTTTGATTGTGACCGCATGTGTGTGAGCAGGTTCTATCACGCGCGGATTCAGACGTCTGCATAGGCATCGAGCCGGTTTCGTCGACGAGCCAGTTCGCTGGCGTACTTGCGTCCGAGCGTGTCGGCGTGCTCTTTTGCCCAATCGGTCAGCCGAGTATCGCCGGCAGGAGGCGAATCGACGCAGAGCAGCCCTGACATCAGCCCGTCGATCTCTTCGCGCGTGATCACAACGTCACCTTTCAACGTCCCCAAGAGCGAGGCGAACCAGTAGCCGAGCGTTGGCGGCACGGAGACGATGCGACGCTTCTTGCCGATGATCTGTCCGATTTGCTCGACCAGCTCGCGAAAGGTGAATGTCTCGGGACCGATCGCGTCGATGATACGGTTCTCCTCGCTTTCGCCCTGCTCCACGGCCAGCTTGGCCAGATCATCGACATAGATTGGCTGCAGTTTGTAATGGCCATTCCCAAAGACACCAAACACGGGAAATCTTCGCAGCATCCAGGCGATGTTGTTGATCAGGATGTCCTCCTTTCCGAACAGCACGGTCGGTCGCAGGATCGCGTGAGAGATGCCTGATTCGACCAGTGCTTGCTCAAGTTCTGCTTTGCCGGAAAAGTACTCCAGGTGCGAGTCCTTTGACGGGCTCGTGATGCTGACGTGAACAACACGCCCGACTCCGGCCTCTTTGGCAGCGTCGAACAGCTTCAACGTGTCTTCCACCGCGCCCGCGTGCTTGAAACTCCGGTGGTTGAAACGGACCCAATAGGTATTGTAGAGAACCGCCGTACCGCGCAACGACTCGGCCAAGCCTGCCGGATCATCGAAATTGAAGGGAAACGAACGGACACGATCGCCAAACGGGTTGTTTCGACGCAGCGAGTTCGTCAGCGTATGGACCGTGTGCCCTCGATCGAGCAGACGACGAGCGATGTAGTTACCCGAGTAGCCGAATGCACCGGTCACCACGTGTACCCGACTCATCGTCCACCTCCTCAGCAAGTAGGTCCCGCTTGCCGAGCGGGGCCTTCGGTTGATGGCGTGCTTTCGAAGACACGCTGAAGCGTGAACTCCAATGGCAGACTTTCAGGTCCCGCTCGGCAAGCGGGACCTACTGGACCAAACGGTGGGCGATATAGCAACCGGATGCTGCCACAGAGCTTAACAGCCAATCGGCTCAACTTATCCACAAAATGTGACGCACTGCAATTGCTTGACACTCGCCCGACGGGGCGCGATGATAGGCCGGCAGGAGGAGCCCTGATGATCCGATCGCTTCGATTTGCCGTTCTCTCGTTTCTTTGGATTCTGGTTCTCGCGCCTAGCGCCGATGTGCTTGCCGTGGAACCGCGAGCGGCGGACGCTCAGATCCATTGGGACTGGTATTTCCGCGAGTCTCTGACTGCGATTCGTGACTGGGAAACG
>JADHUC010000167.1 GCA_016784735.1 Pirellulaceae bacterium
TGTGGGTCGGATTGGATAGGAATGAAAAGCTCCTCCAATCGGAAACGGTCAGAGCGTGGGCGGACAAAGCGGGCCGAAAACCGTTCTGTTGGGTTATCGGCGTTTCGGCAACGGACATCTGTTCCCGGCCGATCGGAAGTCTTCCGAACGCGCGAGTTTTTCGAGGGGAGCGGATGCCCAAGAATCTGCATGAACTGTTTGAAGGCGTGCATCTGAATGTGAATGTTCCGCGACCTGAATTCGTGAGTATGGCCAGAGGATACCTTCCGCCTGTGTCTGAATTCACGGCGTTCGGCCTCGCCTATCTGGCTACGGCGGCCGACTGTGTCTGGAACCCGCATGGTTGGAATGATGTAGAATCGTGGCAGCGGGCAACACGATTCGTCGAGATCATGCAACCGTTGGTGTCTAAGGAGTTCGCTTTGACTTGCCCGAAAAACGGAGGACTCGATCATGACAAGTAACCATGTTGGCGCGAAGAAACGAAGCCTTGCGGTTTCTATGGTAGTGCCGGTGCTGCTGACGATCTTCACGACGATGGGTTTTGGCTGCCCAGTACCCTGCAGTGCGTCGGAAGATGACTCGCGCTGGGTCCATCCGCTCTGTCAGCCGCTGCCGATAGACCGCAACGGCCCATTCGTCGAACTGGCCGATGGCAATCTGATGACCGTCGGCATCCAGGGAACGCGCGTAAGCAAGGATGATGGCAAGACATGGTCCGAGGCAAATCCGGTTTGTGAAGGCGTAGCCGGCCTACGGGACGGTCGCGAGCCTGCTACGGTTTACTTCGTGCGGACGACAAACGGCGTGCTGGTCGCCGTCTATCTCGATTCCACGACATACAACTTCAGTTGGGATGACAGCATCAATCAGCCGAAGGACGACTGCCGGCTGGAGGTGTGGGCCGTCCGCAGCCTCGACGGTGGGAAGACCTGGACTGACCGGCAGCGACTGCTGGAAGGCTACAATCCCAACTTCTTCGGCTTCATCCAGCACAGCAGCGGCAGGCTGGTTGCCGTGGTGCCCCACATTGTTCTCGACCCGGGCCGCTATGCAGCGTGTTCTCTGACCTCCGAGGACGACGGAAAAACATGGAAGCGAAGCAACCTTGTTGACCTGGGCGGGCACGGACACCACTCCGGAGCGATGGAGCCCTCCGTGGCGGAGCTAAGCGATGGCCGGCTGCTGATGGTGATTCGCACTCACTGGGGCCGTTTCTGGGAAGCTCTATCCGATGACGGCGGCCTCTCGTGGCGTACCATCCGGCCGAGTCAGATCGAGTCAAGCAGCTCGCCCGGTCACCTGCTTCGGTTGCGAAGTGGACGGCTCGTTCTTGTCTCGAATGGCAAGGTAGGGCGCCAGGAATTGCTCATCACTTTCTCCGAGGACGATGGCAAGAGCTGGACGCGACAAATCGTTGTCGCTCGCCAGAAGGGCGGCCAGTTGAGCTACCCGTACGTCTTCGAACGTCGCGCCGGCGAACTATGGGCCATTGCGGGGTTCGCATATAAGGCGGGCTGGAAGGAGCCTCTGCCACTGAGGTTGAGGCTGAACGAAGAGGGTTTTCTGCGCGAGGCAAAGGAGACCCCGTAGCGTGACCCGCGCGTTGTACGTGGGGCACGTTTCTAACGTGCCGTACCTCACCAACTTCATTCTCGTTCCCAAGCTCTGGTTTGGGAACGCGCGTTCTGGAAGCTCCAGCTTCCTTGGGTGCGAAGCAGAGCTTCGGGAAACCGGTTCCCAAGCCGGAGCTTGGGAACCAGGAGCCTGCCAGCATTTCGCAAGGTCACAATCAAGGCCCAAAAACCAAACAGGAGGTGCCCTACCATGAAATTGCTCTTGAGCCTGATCGTTCCGTTTGTGCTTCTCCCGTGTCTTCCCGCCGACGGTGCGACGTTCCGCAAGATCACCGACACGGGGCCCTGGGGCGACTACGAGGCCTTCCCGGACGTGTGCCGCGTGGCCAACGGTGACCTGTACGTCGTCTTCTATGCTGGTTACGGCCATGTTTCCAATCCGCGCGCCGACCTGCCGCGCGGAGGGGCCGTATACGGCTTGCGCTCTTCGGACGAGGGCAAGACGTGGAGCGATCCCATCCTGGTGGTGGATAGCCCGGAAGACGACCGGGATCCCCACGTTGCCCGACTCGATAACGGCGATTTGCTCGTGTCGTTCTTCGACAGCGTTTACTACACCGAGGATGGTAAGAGGAAGCGCAGGGCTGAGACGTACGTCGTCCGGTCCACCGACGGGGGCGCGACCTGGGGCGATCCCGAAGCCGTCACGACCCCGTACAAGGACGAAAGCGGCATCGGCCGCCGCATCTTCGTGTCGGGGCCAGTGTGCCAACTGAAAGGCTCGCACGTCGCGCTGCCGATCTACTACGAGCCGCAGGCCGGGCACTACATCACGTCGGTCATCCATTCCCACGACTTTGGCCACACGTGGACGCACGCCTCGCCCGTCGATCCGGAGGCGTCGCTAAAGTTTTCGTACGGCTTCTGCGAAGCATCCATTGCCCGCGTGTCGGACGGACGCCTGATCATTCTGATGCGTCCCGGCATGCACCAGGCGTATTCGAGCGACGAGGGACGCACCTGGACCAAGGCAACGCGATTGCCCCACCGTGGCGACGCGCCGACGGTCATGCGGACGACGAAGAACGTTCTCTTGGTCGCGCACCGGCATCCCCGCACGGCGGTCACCGTTTCCAGGGATGACGGCACCACCTGGAGCCAGCCGTTCCAGATTGACACGGTAGGAGGCGCGTATCCTGGCCTCGTCGAGTTGAACGACGGGTCGATCCTCGCCATCTACTACGAGGAGGGAAAGGCCTCCAGCATTCGGCAGGCCGTCTTCACCGTCGGTCCCACCATCGAACTGAAAGACCTGAAGGAGAGATAGTCTCCCAAGACACTGCCACAGACTCTGAACGGACATCGAGTCGTTTGAGATTCAGCCTGCGCACGTTTTTGCTGCTGATGCTCGGCCTGTGCGACGCCGTCGGTTGTCGGTTACTACCATACGTCGCGTCGGCTCTGTGAGGCGGAACGGGAACTCCAGTCGCGGCGAGACGAAACTGGCTACCTCTCTGTTCGCGATCGAACGCACCTTCACGCCGTTGCAGTTGACACGGACGAGCCGAACATTTTTCAGCATTCCGACAATTAGAACAAGGAGCCTGGAAGCATGAATCGTTTTCAATTCTCCGGAAATGGGAGCATGGTACTCGTTCTCTTGATGGCCTTGTGTTGGGCCTGCCGGGGCCAGGCCGCCGAACAACCTCCGCAACACGCGGCTCCGGGCGGGCAGCAAATCGACGGCGCCGTGATTTACGATCACGATTCGGCAACCAAACTCGGCGATGACGTTTTCGGCAATGTCATCTGCGATTTCGAAAAGGACGCACCTGGAAGAAACTCTCATGGTGGACCGGTTTGTATGGAATATCCAAACGGCAGCCTTGTCGCCTTTCACACCAACGCTAGCGACCACAATTTGGATGGCTGGAGCGAATACGCCGTGAGCAAGGACGGCGGCAAGACCTGGGAAAAATACAGCAAGTTTGACTATTCCTACACGGCCTACCAGAAAGATCCGAAACGCCCGGCATGGGTAGAAGAGGGCCTTGTTACGGAGCGAGGAACCGGTGTGTTGTTTGTCACTCATTTTGACGAAAAGGGCCGGAGGGTCAAAAGCGTCTTTATGCGGAGTCGTGACAATGGTTCCACATGGACCGATCCGCAACTCGTTGATCGAGAGTTCGTTGGCTACCCCGCGGCGGTCGCGGTTTCAGGAGACACGAATTACGTGTTGTTTGACAGCGTAGCGGGTCCCCACGTCTTGTACGTCAGTACGGATGATGGGCGAATTTGGCGGAAGCGAAGCACGCTGACGTTGGACAACGCCAAATGGTACGGCGCCATGTGTATCATGGGAGATGGCCGTCTGCTGGCCGGGGCATACGCCAGCGATGACGAAGATCATCTGCATTATTGCATCAGTGAAGACGAAGGGCGCAGTTGGTCCGTACAGAAACGAGCACATGTCGACAAGAAGGTCCGAGATCCGGAACTGGCCTATCTTGAAGGAAAGTACTATCTTCATGGGCGATCCGGTCACGGCGGTAAAGGAGCCCATCGCTTTGTGTTGTATCAATCCGATGATGGCATAAGCTGGAAGAGTGGTGTTGTCGTGAGCGGGCAACAGAAGGGCCCAGACGGATACAGCCACAACTGCATCATCAACAAATATGATCCGGATACCCCGAACGAACTGATGATCGAATACAGTATTCAATACAGCGGTAGGGACACAAACGAATACGTGTTCTTCATCAGGCCACTCTAGATCAACAGTTGACCATTTTCCGCTTGCGCAGTACACTCCATTCTTCATCCTGGCGCATGTGTGCGGTGGAGATGCACGTGAGCACAGAGGCGTGTGATTGCGGCCATGCCTTCTTCCGAACACATGTAAGAGTCTTGACGTTTTGGCTCTGCGCTGCCGTGCCGGTGCTAAGCCTGGTCAGCATTCGTTTCCCGCGATAACAGGAGCGACATGTCAGTACGAGATAAGACACGTTGGAGAGAATGGGCGGAGAGCTTGCGGCAAGAGATGATGGGCGAATTGACGCCGCTGGTGACGAAATCTGTCGACAAAATCACAGAAGAAACCGGAACGGACAAATCACCATCTGTATTGCACAGTCGACGGTTCTGGAATTCCTGCCAAGCCGGGAAGGGAGCGAACGACACGCTGGTGAAAGCTGGTTTCGAAATCGAGTTCGAACCGAACGAAGAGAACGAAATCGACACCGTCACGCTGCGGCTGAACGACACGTGGAAAGCGATCATGCAGCGTGTCTTGGATCGGCGCGTCTAGTAGTCGGTACACCGAGCCCCACGGCATTCGTAAAACGCTCGCAAGCGCCACAGAACCTGCCCGTAGATGACGATCGAGATGCACCGGTCTATCGCCACGAAGCGACCGCGTCTCCGTGCCGCCGCGCTGCAGTTTGGAATCGCTCCGGAACCAGACGCGGAGTCAGACAGCCGGACCGGCGCTCGCGTTGTTGAGGTTGTCGGTCCGCTGAAGACAACCGTGATGCTGCTCGACGACGGCGCGGCACGGCTTTGTTTGGTCACGACGCACTTCGGCTGGACCACGCCGGTCAATGTGTGCGAACTGTTTCGTCAGACGCTTGCACAGGATTTAGGACTGCCTAAATCGCACGTACTCATCTTTACGTCGCACAATCACTGCTGCGTCGCCTTCGCCAGTAACGCGGTTCACACGTACGGTTCGTACGCGCGGGAGGTGCCGCCGGCGGAATTATTGCCAATCGGCGAGCGGTTTCTGACCGCTCTTCAGGAGCACGCCAGACGACTGCCGGAGCTGCTTCAACCGGTGACCGTGTGGTGGGCCGAGGGCCACGAAGGACGCATCACGTACAACCGCAAAGGGCGTCGGCCCGACGGGACAACGTACTTCATGCGCGAGCAGGATCGCGTGTTGCTAGGAACGGATTACCACGGCGACATGGACACGCAGGCTCCTGTCGTCGTGTTCAAGAACACGTCCGGCGAGGCGATTGCTGCGTTAACACAGTTCACCGGCCATCCGGTCACCGCCTACCATCCGGAACGACCCGTGGTCTTTGGCGAGTGGCCGCAAGTCGCCTGTGACGTTTTGGCGAAACACCTTGAAAGGCAGACTGTTGCGCCTGTCGGATTCCTGCAGGGGTGCGCGGGCGATGTGAGTTCGAAGGAGATGTTCGTCGGCGGTGTGAAACGATCAACCGAGTTTGGTCACATGCTGGGCCAAAGCTATATCGACGCCCTGGAGAGCCTGCAGCCGTCCCTGCGTGACGGGTTGGACTTCGCGGTCGAACGGGTGAATGTGCCGCTGGCACCCTTGCCAGCCCGCGAAGTCCTGATCGCCGAATTGGAGGAGATGGACGACTTTATTCAGCGGGCCAAGTCCGGTGACGAGAACACGCTGTCATGCGTGGGCCAGAACTTTCCGCGAGCGCTCTCGCCGGTGTTTCGCGCTGGGCTGGTGGAAATGGTCCGAGCCTGGAACGTCTGGGCTCTCGGCCTGCGCAAAGATGGCCGTGCGGATTCGGTTGCCAGACACCTGGACATGGAGATCGCCGCGATTCGCGTCGGCGATGTCGGGATTGTCGCATTGCCCTGCGAACCGTTTCAGGGAATCGGTCGACAAATCCGTCGCGCATCGCCGCTGCCGATTTGCATCCCTTGCGGCTATGCGAACAACTCGCATGGCTACATCACCGATAGCGCCAACACGGGCGACCAGGAATACATGAGTTCGCATTATCGGTATACTCGATTCCGTCTGCCGTTCAAGAAACCAGCCGGCGACGTGCTCGCCGACCGCGCGGTCAAAATCCTGGGCCGGTTTGCTAAAGAGACGACCGATCGAAACGAACACGCACCATGAAATCGGAAAGACAATGAACTATCGCGAGCGAATCCTGAGTGTTTACAGGGGAGAAACGCCTGACGTCGTTCCGTTCATGCTCGATTTGTCGCACTGGTTTTACGAGCGGACCCGGATGCCTTGGGACTTGAGTGCGGCCTACGAGGAACCCGAGCGGGATCTGATCGAATACCACAAGAAGACAGGCGTCGGTTTCTACCTCGCCAACCTGGCGTCCTTCTACACGGTCACGCATGCAGACGATGTTGACGTCACCACCGTCAAGAGCGAACGGGATGGAGTGCCTGAGATAACATGGCGCATCCAGACGCCGCTGGGATCGATCGAACGATCGCGGATTTGGGAACCCCGGACATACGCCTGGGGCATCAGCAAATGGGGGATCGAGACGGAACAGGATCTGAAGGTGCTCGGCTATGCCATGGCCACGCGTTCGTTCCAGCCGCGGTGGGACCGATACCAGGCGTGGGTTGATGAAGTGGGAGACGCCGGAGTTGTCTACGCGTCTCGAGGCTATAGCGCGATGGGATATCTGTTGAACTACTGG
Organism: Pirellulaceae bacterium; assembly: GCA_016784735.1. GTDB lineage: Bacteria > Planctomycetota > Planctomycetia > Pirellulales > Pirellulaceae > JADHUC01. The sequence goes on from JADHUC010000167.1 coordinate 7,013, forward strand.
ATGGGGATCGAGCGGACGATGTACGCGACCGTAGACTGGCCCACGGCACTCCGCGAAACGGTCGACGCAGTGAACGCGAACATCCTGGAACTCGTAGATTTGCTCGCGACCTCCCCGGCTGAAATCGTCATCATGGGCGATAACTTCTCCAGCGACGTTCAGCCGCCGTCGTTCTTTGACACTTGGTCACGGCCGTTCTACGAAGAGTGCATTCGGCGACTGCATGCGGTCGGAAAGTACACTGCCGTGCATATCGATGGGCGACTGCGCGGCGCGATCCGCATGATCCGAGAAGCCGGCGCCGACTGCGGCGATGCGATTACGCCCACGCCCATGGGCGACCTGACTCCGGCCGAATGCCGTGCCGAGGCAGGCCCGGACTTCATCCTTTCAGGAGGCGTCTCGCCAGACCTTTGGCTCCCAAACGCCCCGCTGAGCGCGTTCACCGATAAAGTCATCGAGTGGCTCGACCTGCGGCGCGAAAATCCGCGTCTGATCGCCAACGCGGGTGACCAGGTGCCTCCGGGGGCGGACGAAGACAGGATCAAGATCATGCGAGACCTGGTTGAGGAACACGGAAGGTACTGAATGTCGTCGTTTCCTTTCGCCTCAACTTCCGTCCAATACTCGATGACGCTCGTCGACCTGGCGATCGTGGTGATTTCGCTGGCGGTCGTGGTCGGTATCGGCATCTTGTGCGGCCGAGGACCCAAGAACACGGTGACCTATCTGCTCGGCTCGCGGTCGATACCGTGGTGGGCCATCGGCGTGTCTTACATGATGTCGATCCTCAGCACGCTTTCCATCGTGTCCATCCCGGGCGAGGCGTACAACAACGGCCTGACTGTGGCCATCGGTCAGCTTTTCTTCCCGGTCTTTATCGTCATCACGTTCTTCCTGTTCATCCGCTTCTATTTCAAGAGCTTCGTCTTCACGCCTTTCCAGTATTTGGAGAATCGCTTTGACACCCGCGTGCGCACAATTGCCGCAGGTGTGTTTTGGCTGACGCGCCTGGCCTATCTGTCGCTGGTGCTCTATTCCGCGGCCAAGGTGTGTGAGGGCGCGATGGGTTGGCCGGTTCTGGTCACGATCCTGATGGTCGGCGTGATCGGTATCACCTACACCACACTCGGCGGATTTAGGGCCGTGGTTTGGACGGACCTGATCCAATTCTCCATTCTCGGTGGGGGGCTTATCACCACGTTGGTCGTCGCGCTGCGGGCTGTACCGGACGGATTGGCTGGCGCGTGGGAGTTCGCTAACGCACAAGGCCACGGCTTCGAAATTACACGGGATGCCGGTTTCTTCTCGTTCAGTCCCTACGTCCGCGTTACGCTGTGGATGGTTATCCTCAGCCCGTTGGCCGCTTCGCTGTTCGCCAATTCGGCCGACCAGATCAGTATCCAGCGCCTGCTCGGCACGAAAAGCTACGCCCAGGCCAAGCGTTCCATGCTGGTCTTTGTCGCGTTGCAGTTGCCAACCATGCTCGTGCTGTGGACCGTCGGATTGGCCATTTTCAGCTTCTACGGTCATCAGCCCGAAGCGGTCCGGCCGGCCTCAGGCGACCTGGCGCTGTTTCAGTTCATCGGCACGCAACTGCCCACACCGATCCCCGGAATCATCATGGCCGGGATGCTCGCGGCCGTGCTGAGCACGCTTGACTCGGCGACCAACAGCCTCGCCACTGTTGCCACAAAAGACCTCTACTTGCGTCTCTTCCGCCAGTCCGCCAGCGAAACGCAACAGGTCGACTTCTCCCGTGTCATGTCGGTGGCGATCGGCGTGACGGCCGTGGCGGGCGCGATGCTGCTGGCCATTGTTTCAGGAGGGCTGGAAGAATCCATCCTCGAAGCATCCAGAGTGTGGATTTCGTTCTCCGGCATCTTGGCACCGATTTTTCTCCTGGGCGTCACCACGCGCCGTCTGGGTGCCACGGGTGCAATCTGCGCCATGCTCGCTGGCTGGCTCGCCACGCTCCCCGTCATGGGCTGGTACATTTGGTCTCGCTTGTATCCCGAACATGGCACGGTCAGCTTCATCATCACCGCCGCGCCGCCCCTGTTTGTCACCCTCGCAGTCGGCTACCTCATCGCCGCCTTCTCACCGCGTCAACCGTCGGCGAAGATTGACGACCTGACGCTTTTCACACTCAGAGAGAAACATGACTAACTGCCACAGGAAAGAGCAGAGCGCTAGTTGGACAGCCCCACTCTGGCGCGAGAATCGCGGATATAGTAACCCGAAGCGTGAGCGAGGAATTTGCCGCAATACGGTCCCTCGCTTACGCTTCGGGTTACTCTGCTCGCTGGCATCTGTGATCGGGGTATCGATGCTCTCGGCGTCTGCCAAGTCGAGCGAATCCAACCCGGCCTACTTTGACGAAACCAAGGCCACGACCCTGTTCGCCTTCGACGACGTATCGATCCCGTTCACGCAGAACCTCAAGTTGGAGATGCGGTCGCCCGAGCGGCACCCGGCCAACCCGGTAGTGCAGCGTGGTGAGCCGGGCACGCCGGATTCGTCGGCGGTGCAGTTCTACGGTTCGGTCATCCGCGAGAAAGGCAAGTTTCGCATGTGGTACGTCGCGGTTGGCGACGACCGGCTCGACGAAAGCATACCGCGATCGGTGCCGTGGCGTGTCGCTTATGCCGAGAGCGAGGACGGCGTGCACTGGACCAAGCCCAACCTCGGCTTAGTCGAGTGCGGGGGCCACCGTAACAACAACCTGGTGCTGATGGAGCCCCGGCTGGGCACGGTCAATGTCAAGGTGCTCTTCGAGCCGGACGATCCGAACCTGGATCGGCGTTACAAGATGGCGGCGCACGTCTGGTTCCCCAAGAACGACGTCAGGCTGGGCACGCTCGCGCCGTATGCCAGCGAAGACGGCTTGCGTTGGAAGCTGCTGATGGATGCCGAACCCGTGAACGCCGAGTTGCCGCAGGAAGACATGGTACTGCCCGCGCTGCACTTCGAACCGGTCGGCGGGCTCTACAAGTGGGACGGGCTGTACTATCTCTCGGGCCAGAACGCCATCGCGGCGCCGCGCCCCTACCACGGGCGCGTGGTGCGGGAGTTCATCTCGCCCGACTTCGTAAACTGGTCGCATGCCAGCGGTATTGGTTTCGTGCGTACCCCACAGCACGAGCTGCTGGGCCCCGGCCGCAGCCGTGAAGGCGAGCAGAACCATGAAGGCGTGAGCGTGTGGAACCGCGGAAACGTGCTGGTCGGCGTATCCGGTGTGTGGCACGGCGCAAAGGAATGGAAGGATGTCACCGTCGACCTAGGCTTTCTTGTTAGCAACGACGGCGTTCACTTCCGCCAGCCAGCCTACGAATGGGTCTTCCTCAAACGCGGCGAGGACGGCGCGTGGGACCAGGGCGGTCTGCTCCAGGGCCAGGGTTTTGAAAACGTTGGCGACCAGACGTACATCTACTACGGAGCATGGGATCCGCGCAACTGGCAAGGCTCGCCACCGCGCGGCGGGGTCGGAATCGCAACGCTCCAGCGCGACCGCTTTGCCGACCTGACGGTGGACGAAACCACCAAGGGCGAAGGCAACTACCAGATGCGGGAGATCGTAAGCGAGTTCATCACCGCCGCGGTCAACCTGGAAGGCAACGGCCCATATCGGTTCTACATGAACGCCGATGGCCTCGGAGATGAGGCGACGTTCAAGGTCGAATTACTGAGCCATAACGCGGTTCCTCTGCCAGAGTTTTCTGGCGAGAGCGCGGCGATCGTGCGCGAGAGCGGCTTTCAGACGCCGATCGTGTGGAACGGCAAGGACCGCATCAACAGCCTGCCCGAGCGAGTTCGCCTTCGAGTGACCTTCGCGGGCAGGAAGAACACGGACATCCGTTTCAACGCCATTTACGTGCGGTGAATGCACGCCGATTAGGTAGCAACGAACTCAATTGCTGACAAGTAACACCTGAGGGCCATGAACATGAAACGAACCAGATCGATCAGGTTTCCACGGAGTATTGTCGTATGCTCCATTTTGCTACTCGCTGCCCAGCCGTGCTCCGCGACGTTTCCCGGCCAACAGTCCGAGTGGCACGGATTCATCCGGCACGACTTTTCGCACGACGGACGCCGCTGCATCATCGTTGCTCCGAAACAAAGCGCCGAAGGAACTCCCTGGGTGTGGCGGGCCCGATTTTTCGGACATGAGCCGCAGGCGGACATCGCTCTGCTAAAGCTTGGCTTCCACGTTGCCTACTGCGACGTCGCTCAGCTCTTTGGCAGTCCAACCGCCGTGAAGCACTGGAACTCGTTCTACGAACGAGTCACGAAGGAATTCGGCTTCGCCAAGAAACCGGCTTTGGAGGGCATGAGCCGCGGTGGGCTGATCGTCTACAATTGGACCGCCGCGAATCCTGACAAAGTCGCGTGCCTTTACGGAGACGCTCCTGTCTGTGATTTCAAGAGCTGGCCCGGCGGCAACGGAACAAACAAACGAAGCGACCGCGCCTGGGCGGACTGCCTCAAAGCGTACGGTCTAGCTGAGGAACAAGCTCTCGCGTATCGAGGCAACCCGATCGACAACCTCAAGCCGCTTGCCGAGGCGAAGATTCCGATTCTCCACGTGGTCGGAGCGGCCGACGAAACCGTACCCGTCGCGGAGAACTCGGCTATCATCGAGGCTCGCTACAAGGAGCTGGGCGGAGACATCACGGTGATTTCGAAGCCGGGCATTGGCCACCATCCACACGCGCTGAAAGAGCCCAAACCGATTGTCGACTTCATCGTCAAGCACACACTCAACGCCGGAAAAGGCGGTTCTCCTTGAAGCAACGTTTCAGCGTTTTCTACGGAACCGGATCGGCGTACACCGCGTACAACCGGACGGCGCCCGAAGCGGGAAATCGCAACTGCATCGCGAACGTCTCGTTCGACGGACTGGAGACGCGCGGATGGGCGGGCCAGACGACTTCACGACTCACGCCGGATTCGGCAATGCTCGCTGCGTTCTTTCCGGAAAACTGCGGAAGGGGTCGTCCAAGTCTGTCCAAGAGTTCGATCGTCAGCGGGGTTTCGGCTGTTGCGCCCTCGACGTTGACTCGCAACCGATATCCGTGCGGGCTGGCGGGAATGTTCGTCGTGACGCAATGTGCATCCTGCTCGGCTACGTGACGGGAAAGGTATCCGAATCCGTCTCGACGAAGTGTCGCCAGACCGATTTCCATCGACTTCAGGCTCCCGCCCGTGTCCCAATGTGAATACCAGATCATCGTTTTGTCTCCGACGTTCGCGAAGGCGTGCCCTTGGAGCAGTGCGATGCTGTCCCATTCGCCTTCCTTGCCGTGGGCGATGATCTTGAAATCCGGCACCGGCTCGCGGAAGTGGATGCCATCGTTGCTGACGACGAGTCCAAGATCGATGTGCGTGCCCCACAGGTGGCCCGATCCCTCTGGTCTTTCCTTGGGGCCGTCTTGCCACATTCCGTACAAGCCGACCAGGACGTTGCCTCGATTCCACAGTCCTGCGCCCATGTGCGTCTGCTGGCCTTCGATCGGATGGGCCAAGGTCTGACCGGGCCGGGCAAACGAAAACGCCTTCGCCTTGGACCAGTGCGTGAAGTCGGAAGACCGGTAAGTCAGCATCGCGCGTCCCACGTTCCGCCCGTCCGGCAGCCAGGTCCAGGGCGAAATCAGTTGCCCCGTCGCATAGTAGAAGTCGCCGAAGCGGTAAAGTCCTGAGACCTCGAACCGCTCGCCGCCGCTATTCATCGGACGATCTCCCACGACACGCCATCGCAGGCCGTCAGCGCTGGTGGCGCATACGAACGAGCCCCATCGACTTTCGTCTGGCCCGATCCTGCTTCTGCCACCGCGGACTTCCTCGAAAGGCACGTGGGCGATGAACGCGGCTTTGTAACGCCGCGACGGATCCGGGTCGCTGGGCTCGTGGAGCACGCTCAAGAAGTCGTTGACGCCACTGAGCGAATGTGGATCGGAATCGATCAGGCAGATGTTGTTACGCGTGTTGCCGTTGAGTTCCACGAGTCCCAGTTCGGGTTTCGTCCAACGGATGCCGTCCTTGCTCTCGGCATAGCACATTGGCCGCCACCAACCCGGCGCCTGCCCGCGATTCAACTCACGCTGAAGCATGCCAAGATACCACATGCGGAACTTCCCGCCGATGCGGATCACGCTGCCATAGAGGATCGCATGACCATGGTCCGGCGCACCCGCGGGTCCGCAGCGGAGGACGGGGTTTTGGGGATGCTTCTCGGCCTCGACCAGCGTGAGGTGCAGATTGTCACGCCACGGGATTGCATGGTCGTCGAAGGCAAAGAACACCTGCGCGCCGGCCTCCTCGGCGAGGAGCTGACCGCTGTCCCCGGCGGCGGTCAAACACGCCGCCGCAACGATCGCCAAAGCGAGCCGAATTACCCAACTCGCCTCGTGATCGACAGGCTGCTTGCCGTTTTCTGTGTTACGTTTCATCGCTGCTCCCGTTACATACTACTCCACTGTACCGTCTGGCAGTTTACTCGTTTACGAGACAGAATAGTATGACGGTTGGCAGAAGCCCAGACCGCGTTAACCGCGAGCACGGTCTTCTGATGCTACCACGTATCTACCTGTGGCCGGGTTGAAGGTCTCATTGGAGGGGGCAGTGAATGAAGATTACGTCCGTCCGTACCGTGTTGCTCACTGGTCCGAGCACCAACGACCCGTTCCTCCGTGAGATCCGCAAACTCCGCAGCGCTGCGTTCATCGAGATCGAGACCGATACGGGACTGATCGGCGTCGGCGAGACGTATGCGGGCTATTTCTGCCCAGAACTCGTGCCGGCCGTGGTAGAGTTTTACAAGCCGATCTTACTGGGAAAGACGGTCGACGACGTGCCGCTGTTGTGGTCGCGCATGAACACGTGCGGCACGTTCTGGGCACGCGTGGGGCTGGGCGCGATCGTGCTCGCGGGGATCGATGCAGCGCTGTGGGACCTTAAGGGCAAGCTCGAAGGTCGGCCAGTGTATGAGTTGCTCGGCGGGCTGCAACACGAGTCGCTGCCGTGCTACGCCACGGGCGGTCCGAGTAACTTCCCGCCGGAGAAGCTGATTCGCAAGGTGACGCACTACCATGACTGCGGGTTCAAAGCGGTGAAACTGGCGACGGGCTTTCTCGAAGTCGGCCGAGGCCACCGCTCGTACACCGATGCACAGCAGGCGGCGGAACTCGAAGCCGGCAAGCTCCAAACGCTTCGCGACACTTTCGGCGACGGCATGGGCATCGCGCTCGATGGCCACATGAACGACAAGCCCGCCGAGCAAATGTGGAGCCGGGAGGCGGCCGCCACGGTAGCGAAGGCCTGCGAATCCTTCGATCTGCTCTTCCTCGAAGAAGCACTGCCTTATCGCAGCGCGAAGAACTACGCTTGGCTGCGCAAACAGACGTCGGTTGCGATCGCCGGAGGCGAATGTCTCACCAGCATGGTCGAATGGCAGACCTATCTGGACGCCGAGTCGTTCGACCTGGGCCAGCCCGACGCTTCGTTCACGTCCGGTTTGCATCAAGTCGTGCAGATCGCCAAGGCGCTCGAAACGCAGGGCTGCGACATCGCACCGCATGCCTGGGGCGCGGGCGGCAGCCTGATGCAAAACATCCACGTCGGCTTCGCCTGCCGCAACACGCGCATCCTCGAACTGCCACCCGATCCGGGGCCGCTGCACACCGAAGTCTACCGCGATACACTGCGCATGGACGACGGCCGCGTACTGCCGCCGGATGCGCCGGGCTTGGGCATCACGCTCGACGACGACACCAAACAACGCTTCCCCTTCATCCCTGGCAGCGGCGAAATCGTCGGCGTGCCGGGCAAGACCCAGAACGACGAGGCGCTCCTTCATGCCGCAGGTACTGGTTGACACGCGGATTGACCCCGCGTTGCTCGATGAACTCGCGCAGTCCACCGGCCTGAGCGTCGAGCTTGCGCCGGGTGAGCTCGATACACGCCGCGATTTGCCCGAAACGCTGCTACGCGACGTGCGCGCCATGCTATGCACGTTCCTGCCAACAAACCATGCGGCAATGACCTCACTCGAACTGGTGCAACTCTGTTCGTCCGGCTACAGCCAGGCAGAGAACCTCGGGCTGGCGGATCGTGACGTGCAGGTGTGCAACGCAAGCGGCGTGAACGACGTGCCAATCGCCGAGTGGTCGGTGATGATGATCGTCGCGCTGGCGCGAGATCTCCCAACACTGTTTCAACACCAGCAGCAGGCGGTGTGGGATCGCGGGGCGCGATTCCAGCAGGAGGTACGCGGACGCACGCTCGGCATCTGGGGCTACGGCGGGATCGGCCGGGAAACCGCACGCCTAGCCGCCGCAATGGGGCTGCATATCCACGTATTGACTCGCACAGGGCAGATCGAGCCGCGCGAACGCTTCCGTGTTCCCGGCACCGGCGACAACGACGGCACGATCCCGGAACGCGTGTTCTCGGCCATCGAAGCCGAGCAGTTCTGCCAGACGCTCGACTTCCTACTGCTGGCCATCCCGCAGACCCCAGCGAACGAAGGGCTCATCAACCGCCGCATCTTCGAGTCGCTACCCGACCGTGCATTCCTGCTGAACCCGGCCCGCGGAGGATTGGTCTGCGAAGCGGACTTGCTCTGGGCGCTGGAGACGGGGCAGATCGCCGGCGCCGCCCTGGACACGCACTTCCACTACCCCTTGCCGCCGGATCACCCCCTGTGGCAAATGCCCAACGTCATCCTGACTCCACACATCTCCGGCTCCTCGGAAAGCCCCCACTTCAAACAACGCCTTTGGCAGTTGTTCTGCGAGAACGTGCGACGCTGGCAAGCCGGCCAGTCCCTCTACAACCTGCTCTCCCACGATCAACTTGAACCGGGACTCGAATGATTCTCCGGCCTAACGGTCTCTTGGCAGACCCGTTGCGACCGTGGGAGACAGCAGACAACGCAGAGGCTTTCGAGTCTGCGATGGGTTTGGCCGTCTCCAGACTAGTGCTCGAGAAGTTCCATGAGAAGCTGTTCAGCTTCTATGATCAGATCGACGTCGAGCGAGTCCTTTGTACCGCTGAGCCTGAATCAAACGCAGAACTCGATGAGGAAATCGCTGCAGCCACTTGCCGAAGGCTGGCCGAGCAGCCAGACACTTGCGACGGGGAGTCCGAGCCACGTGAAGGCATTCCGCGGCGACGCATCAAGCCACTTCGTTTGCTTTCTGTCCTTGAAGCCCGATTGGAATGCGAAGTCGAACAAGGTAAGTGCAGCGAAATAACCGTGTTATCGCAAGGGTGGAAAGAAGTTCAGGGTAACGCGAAGACGGTTTTCGGCGGTCAGACTTGGTTTTCGGTTTTCGTTGCCAGTTGCGATTTGGGGCGTGCAATCCGGCGGCGGTAGAATGCGGACTCCTCCTCTCGCTTTTTGGCTCGTCGCACCAAGAATCGTTCGAGAAACGACTGTCGCATTTCGGAACAGCCGCTGGGCGCCAGCCCACGGTTTCTGGGAAAACCGGACGCTTGCGCGTCACGGCTGATGTCGTCCAACGATGACGAGTCGGAAGAGAGGCGGTCACGTCCAGTCTTCGATGTTGAGATTGGGAACTCGCTGGAAGTCGACAAGATTGCGGCTGAGCACGGTCATTCCGGTTGCCAACGCAATGGCGGCGATTCGCAGGTCCATCGTGCCGATCCGAATCTTCCGGTTGCGCAGGTCGCCGAAGATGTCAGCCGCTGCTTCGTCGAACGGCAAGACCTGAGAACGCGAGAAGTCATTCAGTATCTTCTCCAGTCTTCCGTAGCCCCGAACGACACCGGTTTGATCCTTCGCGCGGGCGATATAAGCGTTCCATCCCAGAATCTGCTCGTGAAAGGAAACGATCGCGACATAGAAATCCGTCTGCGAATGGCCCGCGATTCGCTGAGACAATCTCTGATAGTGTGAACCAGTCTGTCGCTGCAGTACGCCAATGTGATCGGTGTCGATGATGAACATGGACGCTTATTCCTCGGACGGCTTATCCGCGTCTCGAATCTCCTTGCCGAGCCGCAGAATCTCGTCGAATTCCGGGTCGTCCTTGAATGTACCCGTGATCGCGTCAATCCAGTTGGGCGCCGGCCGAAAATTCTTGACGTGCGATTTCAGATCGGCGAGTTGCTTTTCGACCTGTTCCAGCCGCTGTTCTACGGTCGATGAACCGGACATGTTGATCTCCTCGGGGGCGAATCTACTTCGTTCAGAGCATTTCCTTTTGCGCGTCCGCCGCGTGTGTCGTGTCGACAAATACCGCATTCATGGAAACAGCGGAGACGTTGCACCACATTCCAGAACCTTACCAATCGTTCCTCGCAGAGGCAAGCAGCCAAACCTCGTTAAAACCCAACATCGGGAATCCAGCGGCCGAACCAGTAGTCGCCGTAGCGTTTGAGCGGAATGTGCGTTGGGACCGGTTTGCTTTCTTCAAGACGGCTGCGTATCTCCTTCACGTGGCCCAGGCGGCTGACGACGGGCCAGTAGATTTCACGTGGCCTGAAGTAAGAACCGGCGTGCGCGGCGGAGTAGCCCCCTTCGGGAGAATAGAAGCCGACTGGGTTCGGGTCCCACACGAGAATGCCGCTCGCGCCCCTCGCGTAGTGCTCCAGTGCCTGGCTGAGTGTCCGCTGGGCGTTGCGCTGTTTCCAACCGATCATGACCGGATAGACTTCCACGCCGGTGCCCTTGGTGATCTCCGCGAACCACTCCAAGTCCATGGGCTGGCGCGAGGCATGAAATGCCCACGGGAAGACGCCAATCTGGTCGACCAGGCCGTCCTTCACCCATCGCTCGACGTCGATGCCGTGGCGGCGGTTGTCGTCGCGCGTGTGGACGACGCTGGCCGATAATGCATATCGCTCCGAACGGCTCTGTGATTTCTGCACTTCGTCGAGCATCGTGCGAATCTCGGCCATGAACGAGGTCAGGATCTCGCACCGCAGATCGAACAGCCGAGGATCGTCTTCGGACACCTGTTTTGCGTCGGCGTCGAAGCGATTCTGGAATTGCTCGCAGAATGCGTCCTCCCACAGGATCAGGGGCAAACCGCGGAAGTAGATGATCTCGATGCCGTCGGGGCGGTACCGGGTAACCACCTCGCGCATGATGTCGATCAAGTGCCCGCGCACCGCCGGTACCGCGAAGCTCATCCGCATCACCGGCGTCCCATCGCGGTCGTAGCAGCGCCACTCGGGGTGCGCCCGGTAGAAGTCGGAGGTAAAATAGTCTTCGAATTGGGGTGGAGCCTGCCAGGCTGCCGGCCGGATGGCGATGTGGATCTTGGCGTCCATGTCGCGTGCGGCTTGGACCGCCAGCTTCGTGAAATCGATCCCCTTGGCGTTGAACGCCTGAACCGAGCGAGTGACGTACTCGTCGCCCTTGCGAGGGAAATCGTCGACGTGCTCTCCAGGGATCGTGCCGACTTCCGAAGGATAGTTCACCAGATCGGCGCCACTGATCTGCCAGTACCAGGTGCCGAAGTCCGTATCGCGGAACGCCTCGAAGTACTCCAGGAATTCCTCCTCCGTCGTGGGGCGGTTCTCGTAGACCCAACTGAAGCCGTCGAACGTGGCAACCAGTCGCTTCGTATCGCGCTGGCTCCGGTCGCGCTGGATCTCTGCCGCTTCGTCATCGGTGAGCGGGACCAGCTTGACATACATGACGACGCATGGCCGGCTGATGGGGGCCTGGCGATGGTCGGCATATCCCTGGAACCGCCACTGGGCAATGTGGAGATCCTTGCCGGTGAGGTCAGCGCATTTGAAGAACACTTCGTCCACGTCGTCGTGACCGGCGGAATAGCCCCGCGGGACAAACGCCCGGTCGCCGGTCAGCTTCAGACGAACACAGTTCTCCTGGCCGAAGGCGAAGCGCCCGACGCCGCCGAGCCCTACATACACGGCGTGCCAGCCTTTTTGACCCAGCGGCAGTGTAACTTCCGGGGAATGAGTGTTGGGCAAGGCAGCGATGCACTTGCCGGCGAACTCCTGGGTCTCGTATTCGAGGACCTTCCATTTCGACCGCTTGCGCATATCGGAAAGGGCCGTGGCGGGCTGTACCCGGCTCATGTCGTCGATGCGGATCGCCCCGCGGGCACGTGCCCAACGGTTGATATCGCGATAAGATTCGAGCGAAACGATGGAAAGATCATCGGCCCGCAACTCGCCCTTGGCGAACCGAGTGGCGATCGTCACCCAAAGCTCCGAGGGCTGCAGGCCGGTCTTCGGTTGGACCTGCACCTGGAACCGCCGCCAGTCCCACGTCCCGGCAGGAAGATTGACGAAGTAATGGGAGTGGTCATCGTAGGGACGGTCTTTGTAGAGCACATGAATATAGAGGCGAAGGTAGCCTGCGTCGCCCGCTTGAATCCCATCGGCCTGAAAGAAGCCGCCGATCATCACGGGCTTCAGTCCGTCGATAGCCAGCTTCTGACGCAGATGCAACTCCTTGCCTTGACTCTTGAGGATAACGCAGGCCTCGCCCTGTCGCGCGCCGTCCCCATTAACACGAACGGCCGCGGGATCGCCCGGCGCGAGCTGCCAGCCGGAGGGCAGCCCATCGGGCTCGATCTGCTCGAAACTCGCGTTCTGCAGAGTCGGCATGTCCGAGGCCGCGGCGCCGGCCGCCAACAAGAGGCTCATCGCGAGCAAAGCAGAGCAGGTTGTCATGTCGGCTGATCGCATGAGGAGACTTCCATTATTCCAGCACGAGTGAAAAGACTTCGGCCCTATCGAGGTGAATCCGCAGCATATATTCTCCCGGAGGAAGACCATCCAGGGATCGTTGCTTCCAAGTGACGCGATGACGCAGTGAATCCGCCTGGTAGAGGCCGAACGGAATCGTGTCCGCAGCCACCGCCAGAAGCTGGTCCGCTGCAGAGTTACAGGTCCTCCGGCCGGTAGCGTTTGACGGCGACGAAGAACTTTCCGAACAGATTAGCGTACCAAGTCGTCACGAGCGTGCCATCCGCAAGTTGAGCGGTTGTGGGATAGGTCGTGTCGTTGTTGGTCAAATCGTTGGTGATGATCCGGGTGTTGGGTGTGTCCCATGTCTCGCCTTCGTCTCGGCTGACGGTTGCATAGACGGAGCGCGGATAATGTCGCGACGCGTGCGTGCACAGGATCCGCCCGTCTTTCATCTGGAGCAGGTGGGCGGGAGTGTTCATGCTGCTCATGCCAACCTCGCGCAGCTCGCTCCAGGTCTTGCCGTTGTCGAGCGAGACCGATTGCATCACACTGCCGGTAGCCTCGGCCCGGCCGTCCATGAACTCCTGTGAGCGGGAGAGGAGGAGGATCTTGCCGCTATCGGTCCGCAAAAGCGCCGCTTCGCCAACGATGAAGGGCCGCGGTGGAACTCTGGAAAGGACCTGCCAACTGCGGCCGTTGTCGTCGGACGAGAAAATGGCGATGCCCACACTGGTCGTCTTGGTGGCGGTCGTCGGACGGTAGTTGGCGCCCACCAACAGCCTGCCCGACGGAAGAATCACCGGCGGCCGCTCGACCTCGGCGTATAGATTCGCGGCTTCGGGTACAGTCAGCGGCTTCGCGGAGTAGGACCACGTTTTGCCGCGGTCCTCCGACCACGCGCCCCAGAGCGTCGCGGACCTTGGCTGGTCGACGCCGAACGCGCCGTCTTCGGAGTACAACCCGCCAGCCCGGTAGTCCAGCGCGACCCAGTCGCCGCAGGGAAGTTCGAGGATCGGCGCGGCGCGATGGTCCACGTTGTCGCCGTCGAGGATAACTTCTCGCGGCCCCCAGGTCTTGCCGCCGTCGCTGGATCGAACAATTACGATCCGGCCGTCGGGGGCCAAATGGTCCGTGGCCTCGCGACACGTGATGACCAGCTCGCCGTTGGCCATCGCCGTGATGGATGGCGGATGGAGGTGCGACGTCTCGTCTTGCATCGCCACCACCACCTCACCCGGCACGAGCCGCGGGAAGAGTTGTGGATAGAGTTGGGTGTAGAGCATCTGATGCGATTCCCGCAATTGCGTCACATCGGCCTGAAGCTGAGCCACCTCGTCGCGCAACAGACGCAAATCCACGCGAAGCGCGTCCCTGCGGGGACTGACGAAGAAAAGCGTCTCGCAGTCGGGCGGCGTGGCTTCCAACTCGACGCGCAGCCGCAGAGGTTGGCCCACCTTGAGGAACTTGCCGGGCACCTTGAGCCGGTAGAAGCCCGACACACCGTCCGGTTGCCAGGTACGGTGCGAGCGCTCGACAAGCGACTGGAAGCGACGAGGCTCGATCCGGAGCGAGAAGCCGTCTTCGCTGACGACGCGGCTGTCGATCGTACGGCCCAACGGGAACCGCAGGCGGAACGTGCCGTCCACGAATAGCTTGGCCATGGGAATGGGGAACGCCGGCCGTACGGGCCGGAGCCGGCTTCCGCCGATCCATGTGAAGACGGTCGTGTTCCCGGTCTCGGCCGCGGTGGTCTCCCACTCGACGAACGTCCGATTGAGGTGAGGTGACAGCCGGCCTGCTGTGCCCTTACTATTGGGCGTCGCCCCTCGGAAATCTCGCAAGGTGAAGGACGACGCCCAGAAGGCCGTGCCACAGACGGGGACCTGATCCTCGGAAACGCTCAGCGCACGTGCGAAGCCTTCCTGCTCATACGCGAACCGCTTATTGGTAACGGTCTCGGCCGCCCTCGCCTCCGATATGGTCTCTTCTCCTCGTTTGGGCGCCGCGTTCTCGGCCCCAATGCCTGACGCGGTAGCGCAGAAGGCCATAACTAGGCTGCTGAACAAGCTTCTTTTCATCTCATTAATCCCAGCGTGTGTGTTGAAGAATCGCATGGCCGTGTGTCTCTATCCTGATGGTCAGATCCCGTGGGCACTGATTGGTGAGAGCCGTTCACTTTTCCAGCGTGAGTGAAAAGACTTCGGCCCTATCGAGGTGAATCCGCAGCATATATTCTCCCGGAGGGAGTTCAGCCAGGGATCGTTGCTTCCAGGTGACGCGATGGCGCAGCGAATCCGCCTGCAAGGGAATCGCATCCAGTTTCGTAAAGTCCCGCATGCGATAGCCCTCATCGTTCAGGACTTCCACTCGAATGCTCCCCTCGCTGCCGTCGCCATTGATGAAGAGGTTCTTGTGCCCGTTCAAAGACATTGGCTTGAGGGTGATCTGGCCGATGTACTCGAGTGGCCGTTTCAAGGTCGACTCGGCACTCAAGGCGACGGGACGAATGCCGGCGAAGCGATCGAGTTTGATGCTGGCGAACCCTACGCCGCTCTGCTGGCTGGCATCCGTGAGACGCGGGCCTCCGCCGGTGGCCCCGCTGTTGTAGCCGCCGTAGTAAAAACGGATCTCGTCGGCAAGAAAAATGGGCGTTGAGTTGGTGAAAATACCACCGTTCGAAAATGCCTGTTGCTGTCCGTCGATAAACGGCGTCTTGCGAAACGGACGATCCCAACGGAGGCCGTCGCGGCTGGTCATCAACTCGATGTGCATCGCGTCAGCCTTGGCGCCAACCGCCTCGGCCCGGGCGCTGAGAATCTGGTTCAGACTGAAATAGACACCCTTGTAGAAGAATACAGGCGCGGTGTGGAACTCGGTATTCGGAGGATCAAGGTCGTCCGGGCTGCAGACCGTTTCCGGCTTTGACCAAGTCAGGAAATCCCTGCTCTCCGAGCGAGCCATGGCATGTTTCCAGGCCAGCCCGCCGTCCGGACCGTTGATCCAGCTCTTGCCGTACACCGCGTAGACCTCTCGCTGCGGATCCCCAAAAACGTCAACGGCATCCGACATGGTGTAGGGATAAGGCCAGTTCTTGCGGAGAAAATTCTTGCGGCTATCCCAACGCTCCGAGTAAGGATCTTCATCCGCCAACGGCGGCTGCAACCCGCGCCCGCCATAAGATGTCTTGTTCAACGGTGCTTTCGCATGTTTGTGCCAATGGACCCCGTCGGGCGAAAAGGCCGCGTGCCAACCGGGAATCTCACGCCCTGTTTCGTCCTTCGAAAAATCGTAGTACAGCATCTTGTACTTCTTGGCGAGATCCGTTTCCCGGTGATCGACCAGTACGGAATTGCAGTACCGGTCGCCGTAGCCACCGCCGCCTATGAGAATGATGTTGGTGTCTTTAATGTCCTCTACCCACGGTTCTCGTCTCGGCCGGTAGTCGTGGATTCCCAACACCGGCTTCGTGAATGTGATCCCGTCATCCGAAACCGCGTAAGCCACCACGCACTTGTGAGACTTCCGCGGGTCGCGGCCGCCGCCGTAGGCCTGATACCAAAGTTGGTATTTCCCCGTATCCGGATTACGGTAAATGCTGGTCCAGCCGATCGCCATCTCCCAGGCCCGGTCCTCGCGGATCACCGGATTCGTCGGATTGACCGTCGCCGGATGCAGCAGACGCTCCGTCCCGGCGCGATAAAGCACGTGGTGGTCGTCCACGAATGAGATTTGCTGTACCTCGCGATCGTCTTCCGCGGCCAGGCACGTCGCCGGCATGATAGCAGCGGCAGACACGGCCACGGTAACGGCGAATACGGTTGGCTGAATACTCATTTGACCTCGGTCCAATACTTGTGTCAGTTTTGATTACTGTCCAGCACCGTCAGGCTTGTCTCGTGTACCCGCCGTTCTTGACTTGTCTCCTCGCATGTCAGCGACGGGATTCGTTCATTTCCGCCTTGAGTATCCCGTTGATCGCAACGACAAACAAGATGGAAGCACGTACCGAGCCGGAGCGTTGTGCGACAGCCAAGTCTATGATCGAAATCGCGTTGATGAGGCATACCGAAGCACCTTGGCGCAATGCGACAACTTCACTCGGTCGATGTGACCAGAGCTGGTTAGCATACCGCCCTTCGCCGCGTCGGTGGGGGCGACCTACGCGCGCAACGAACAATCGCTTCGTCACCCAGGCCGATGTGACCTCCGCGTCTTACAGGTCGATGTGACCTGCGTGCGTTGCGGTTGCGATTGAAGGCCCCTCGCTCCGAAAAGTCCGGTGATTTGTTGACGCGTCGCGCGTCACGACCTCGACTATCGACCGAAGAGGCGAGACGCTTCTGTCCTTGATCCACTGAGGGTTGCGCGGGTGGCCCATGGATAGACCTGGTATCTGACCACCTACTCAAGGCGCACCTTCCGAAGCCTTCGGCGGCGTGGATGGAGTTCTTCGAAGGCTGCGGACGTACGCCTGATCTGCGTCGCTCAGCCATGCAGACGGGTACGAAAACTCTTGGCCGTCGGACTTCTTCATCCGCAGGCTGGGTCCGGACGATTCAAGCAACTCGGCTCGAAACCTTGGACCGTTACGACTCGTCCAGAGGCGAAACCGCCCATCGTCGGGCTGCGCGGGCTTCGCCGGCCCGGCGGTAGTCTTCGTTGGCCTGGCGGACTGACGACTCTGAGCGTATTCTTGGTCCGTCTTGCTCAGATGGTATAGATCGAACGAAACGACACGTCCGTCGGACCGTTCGACGTAGACCCTTTGTCGAGAAATCTCCAGGAATTTCGCTTCGACAGCCCCGCCCCACCTCATCTTCCAGGTGCGCATCTTAACAGCGGTGGATTGCTCTTGCTTCACTAGCTCGGCAGTGACTTTTGACGGCGTACCGACCAGCCACAGGCGGATCGTCTGGTCGTCGCTGGCCGACGCGAGTAGCGAGCCATCGGGTGAAAACGCGAGACCCCAGATATCGCTGCCGTGGCCCGTGAGCACCACCACCGCGTTGCCCGTCCTGGGGTCCCATAGTCGCACCGTGGTGTCCATACTCGACGAAGCGATCAGGCGGCCATCGGGTGATGCGGTGACGGCCAGATTCCACTGGGTGTGGCCAGCCATGTTGTGCAGCAGCTTGCCCGTCTGCGCGTCCCACACGTGCACGTTCTTATCCCAACCGGCCGTCGTCAGCCAACG
Organism: Pirellulaceae bacterium; assembly: GCA_016784735.1. Lineage (GTDB taxonomy): Bacteria > Planctomycetota > Planctomycetia > Pirellulales > Pirellulaceae > JADHUC01. The sequence continues at coordinate 24,903 of JADHUC010000167.1, forward strand.
GCCGTCCGGCGACCACGCCACGCCGCGCATCTCGGGCGGGAGTGCCCGATCGGGTGGTTGCGGCGGTTTGAGCGACCGCAGTTGCCGCCCAACGCCGGCGTCCCACAATCGAAGCGTGCCGTCGTTGCTCGTCGAAGCCAGCATCTTGCCGTCCGGCGAGAACGCGACCGAGGTCACCCAGGTCTCGTGTCCCTTCAACGCATGAAGGGTTTCGCCTGTAGCGGCGTCCCACAGCCGGCACGTTCCATCCATCGAGGCCGAGGCCACATGCTTGCCGTCCGGCGAGACGGCCAGCGCCATGACGTCGTCGGTGTGGCCCTTCAGGTCGCGGAGCGACTTGCCGGTCGCTACGTCGAACACGCGGATGGACGCCTTGCCAGACCGCATTCCGGCGAGAATCGCCTTCCCATCGTGACTGAAGATGGCGCGCGAACTTCCAGCCGACTCGTCCTCGCGCAGCACTCTGCCCGAAAAAACGTCGAACAGTTGATAGGCGAAGCTATCGTTGCCAATCACCAACTGTCTGCCATCCGGCGAGAAGGCAACCGACCTTGGCCGGCCGGTGTCGACGTGCAGCTTTTTGACGAGCGGAAACTCGGCCGTCTCCCGTACGGCCGCGTCATCGGCCGCGTTCACCATATTCGCGGCGAGGCAACAGAGAACGGCAATGCTCTGAGCGCAGCGTGTTAACCACATCGCGTTCTTCCTTCGGCCGGGACTTCCCATTCGACCTTTGTCCGATCAAGGTTGGAAAGGGTTGCCTGCCGAGCCCGGTTGCCGGTCGATGAACTCTTGGTCACCTTCGCTCAGCCGGTTGCGCGGCACCGAGATCACCGAGCCGTCTTGGCG
>JADHUC010000168.1 GCA_016784735.1 Pirellulaceae bacterium
GAGCTTGACGTCAGAAAAATCTTCCTCGCGCAGCGGCACCGGCGAATCCTCGAACAGGCTCTTGTACCGAGCTTCACTTTCTCGTACCGCTCGCCGCGCCCGTTCGCGTTCGGTGATATCGCGAATGATGCCGCCGATATTGATAACTTCGTCCTGAGTATCCCGGATGGGAAACATCGACAGCGAAACGTCGATCAGCCTGCCGTCTTCGAGGACGCGCATCACTCCCACTTGGCTTACCGCTTCGCCCTGCCTCACCTGGTCCAACATGGCAGCCACATTCTCGCGCTCCTCCGGCGGCGCCAGCATCGAAACATGTTGGCCAATCGCTTGGTTGGCCGGACAGCCAAAGATCTTCTCGCCCCCCACGTTCCAGCTCAGTATGATCCCGTCCAAATCGGTACTGACGATAGCATCCTCGGTCGACCGCGCGATGCCCTTCAATTGTGCCCACGCGGTCTCGGCCTGCTTCTGAAGTGACAGATCTCGAAGCATGGCCAGATGAGCAGTTTGTTCCTCCCACAAGATTTCGACGGTCCGCATTTCCACCGGCACGCATTGGCCGTCGCTGCGGGGAACCTCGATCTCAGTCGACTCGCAATCCGCGACCGGGAAGCCAAACGGAGTGTGTAGCAGTTCATCCGCCGGGCGTCCGAACAGGGCCTCCGCCGCCGGATTCAAGAACTGCATGGTGCCGTCACCGCCCACGACGATCATGCCGTCGACATTGCCAGTGATCAGGCTACGCAAGTTCTGCTCACTGGCCCGCACAAGCGTTAGCGCCCGTGCAAGCTTGGCCTTGGTTCTTTGTCTCGCAATCGAATAGTGTATCGAGCGCACTAACAGGGCGCGGTCGAAACGGCCTTTGACCAAGTAGTCCTGTGCTCCTTCCCTGACCGCCTTGGCTGCGAGGGACTCGTCGTCGATTCCGCTGAGTACAATGATCGGCACGATTGGTGCGTGTGCGTGTGCCTGACGAAATGTCTCCAGACCGTGGCTGTCGGGAAGGACGAGATCGAGCAACACGACATCGAAGTCCCCGCCGTCCAGCCAGCCCAGAGCACCGGCAAGATCAGCGGCTCGCGTCGGCCGGAATTCGACCCCTTTGGCTTTCTTGAGGAGGTGCACGACGACCCGGTAGTCGATTGGGTTATCCTCGACGATCAGGACGTTGCGCCTTTTGAGCGGTCTTTTGGCGTCGCCAGAAACGGACCCTGCCGGAAGGAAATCCGACGATGATTCTTCTTCAACGGAGGTTTGGCCGCTCATTTCGTGCCCTCCACGATCCGCGTTTGAGCCGGATGACCGCCCCTTCGATTTCACGTCCGCGACTTTTCGTCTCGGGCCATCATGCAGGCAGTGGATACGAGGCGTTATGAGGCCAAAATGAAACTTGGTGCAATACGTGGTAAGTCCACGCCCGAGCAGGGTATTTAGCTACCCTAATATACAGGCTTGTCAGCTATGCGGAAAGCCTCGCAGCCGAAAAAGTCCAGAATTCTGAAAGGGGCACAGAGAAACCGCCGCGATTCCCTCCCTGGCGTTTCGGACGCAGACGCGTGGTGTTCAAGCGGCAGCTTCAAGAGGGCAGCGATTCGTCCCTGGTGTCGTCCACGCTCACATAGTCTTTCAGTACCGACATAAGTCGATCGACTTCCGTCTCCAACGCCACGAAGGTCTCCTGGGCGCGGCTCAAGTTGCTTTCCTGGCCCATCGTTTCAAGCTCAAAGGCACGATCGCCGGCCGGTGTGTTGCCGAAGTAACGGATGGCGCCTTTGAGCGTATGGGACGCCAACCGGAGCGCCTTCGCGTCCCCGTCGTCGATGGCTTTGCGGACTTCTTCTACCAGCCGCGGAGCTTCGCAGAACGCGGTTTCGATAACGATCTTCTGCAATTGCCGGTCTTCCTTCAGAGAGTCAACAGCCGCCTTCCAGTCGAAGCCCTCGCCAATCGTGGGCGTATTTCCTGCACAGGCCGCCGTGCCGTCACTCGATCCAATTGCGACTTGGATTGCATCGAACAACTCTGTGGCGTGGATGGGTTTGGCGACGTAGTCGTCCATTCCAGCCTCCAAGCATCGCTCACGGTCACCTTTCAGAGCGTGCGCCGTCATGGCGATGATGGGAATATGTGCACCCGTCTGCCTCTCCTTGTCTCGGATCTTCGCCGTCGCCTCGAAGCCATCCATCTCCGGCATTTGCACGTCCATCAATACCAGGTCAAAGTCTTGCGAGTCGAGCGTCGAGATCGCCTCCTGGCCGTTGCCTGCGACGGCAACGGAATGCCCCTCGCGTTCCAGCAGAGCTACGGCTACTTTCTGATTGACCAGGCTGTCCTCGGCCAACAGTATTCTCAGGGGGCGGACCACGGGCAGCCGATGTGCTACGGACGCCTCCGCCGCTTCGTCTTCGGCCGTGGTTACGCCCAAAGCGAGCATGATGGCCTCCAGTAGCTCGGATTGCTTGATCGGCTTTGTCAGATAGGCAGCGATCCCCAGTTGTTCGCACCGTGCGATGTCGCCCGGCCTGTCTCCCGAGGTCAGCATCATGATGATCGTGCTGCCGAGGTCGTTGCTCTGCCTGATCTGTTCAGCAACCGAGAAACCATCTACCTCCGGCATGTGGACGTCCAGAAGGACCAATTCAAACGGCTCACCCGATTGATGTGCTTCTCTAAGTCGCCCCAGCGCATCGCATGCCGCTGTCAAAATCACGGACTGCATCTTCCAACTACCAAGTACCTCATCCAGAATTCGGCAATTGGTGGCGTTGTCGTCGACAACCAACACGCGCGTGTCGCGGATGACCGCTGGGCTTGGGCGACGGACCTTGATTATTCCTTCTCTTGCCAGCCTGAACTGTGCCGTGAAGTGGAAGGTACTTCCTTGCCCCATTTCGCTCTCGACCCAGACCCGCCCGTCCATCATTTCCACCAGTCGAGTGGAGATTGCCAGTCCCAGCCCCGTTCCACCGTGCCGCCGCGTTGTCGTACCGTCCGCCTGCTCGAACATTTCGAAGATGGTGGCTTGCTTGTCCGGCTGGATGCCGATTCCCGTATCGCTAACGGTAAAATGAACAACGACGTCGTCCCCAGTTTGCGACTGACGCCGCACATCCATCACAACTTCGCCCCGATCCGTGAATTTGACAGCGTTGCCCACAAGATTCACGATCACTTGTCGCAGACGGTTGCGATCCCCGATCACCAAGGCGGGTACGTCGTGCTGAATGCGACAGGCCAGTTCCAGGCCCTTTCCGTGCGCCCGAACGCCAAGCGATTTCATCGTGTCGCCGACGTGTTCGCGGAGGTCAAACAACGCCTTGTCGAGGGTGAGCTTGCCTGCTTCGATCTTCGAGAAATCCAGGATATCGTTGATGATTGCCAGCAGAGCCTCCCCGGACTCCGAGACCACCTCCAAGTACTCGCGCTGCTGGTCGGCAAGCTTTGTATCCAGGAGCAATTCGGTCATGCCGATGATGGCGTTCATGGGCGTGCGGATTTCGTGGCTCATGTTGGCCAAGAATGTGCTCTTCGCCCGGCTGGCGATCTCGGCCGCCTCTTTGGCTTGCCAGAGTTCGACGTTCGTCGCGGCCAATTCGGCAGTCCGTTCGTCGACGCGTTCCTCCAGTTCGTCGCGCGCCTTGCGAACGGCGATCTCGGCACGCGCCCGCATTAGGGCTTCGAGGAACGATACGGACAATGCTTCGATTGCTTCTTGGTCGGCCGACTCATAGCCCCCTGGCTTGTTCCCTAACGAAATCATGCCAGTCGTCCGTCCTCCGTGCTTTAGCGGTACGCCAAGGAACGATACCAACGGAGGATGGCCCTCTGGAACACCCACGCGATACGAGCAAGATGCCGGCTCGTTGACAATCAGCGATTGTTCGTCCTTGATGACCTGGCCCCAGATACCACGGACTTCCATGTTCCGAATCAACTTGACTGAATCCGACTTCGGCAATTTGCAGGCGTCCCATCCCGGGTTGCTTATGGCGAAGGTGTCGAAGCGGCCCGCCGGGTTCACTTCGCCGATGAAGCCGAACTTACTGCCGGTCAGTTCTTCGGCCACGACGAGGCATGTGCGGGCCACATCCTCCTCGGTCTCGGAGGTCAGCGCCTCCTGGAAAACGCGGTTGATAGCCTCCAACAGTGTCCTTTGCCTTCGAAGCTCCTCTGCCGACCGGTTGCGTTGGATCAGCCGCCACATGCCCTGCATGAGCAACGTCAGTTGTCTGATGTCCGAGTCGTTGTACTCTTCTTTCTTGTTTCCCACTCCGGCGACCGCGACGATTGACTCGCCATCGAATACGGGGATATTCATGTGACGTTTTACCGCCACGTGACCTTCCGGGTGGCCCTTCTTGAGCGCGTTGGGCGCTTCGTAGTCATTTGTGATGACGGGTTTTCGTTGGCGTACCGCTTCTCCCCAAAGTCCGGTCATTTCCACGGGATAGACGATCGGTTTGTCGATAATGGCGCATTGCTGCATAGCGGTTTTGGACCATGAATGCATGGTCAAAACCGTTTCGTCGTCGTTCATGAATGCAAGATATCCGATCCTGCTATCGGTCAGCCGGACTCCCTCTTCCAGCGCGAAGTCGGTAATTTCCTGGAGCGATGCGTCGGTCATTTGGTTGAGTCGAAGCAAGGCTTCCAGGCGAGCCTCATCCAGTCGCAATGCTTCCTCGGCCCGGTGCCGATCCTGCTCGGACCGCATATTGTGCAACGCGAAGGCGACGTCTCCGGCCGTTTCATCAAAGAGTCCCTTTTCCTCCTCGTCAACGGCCAACCCGGCGCCTATCGAGGCCACCATCACGCCATATACGGTCTCTTCGTGCTGGATTCGGACCGCCATCGCTCTCCCACGAGCGTGGTTCGGTTCCAGCGCGCAGTCGCCGCAAACAGAGGAAGGGTCGTCTACGACCACGACCTCCTGTCGCGAAAATGCCTGCTCCTCGCACGGGCTCCACTCGTCGCGTTTCAGCCGTTCCCGCAGTGGCAGAAAGCTCTTGCCCAATCCAGCTTCCGCAATCGAGATTACTTCGCCCGAATCGTTCCGAAGCGCGATCCAGCCGCTCTCGTACCCGCGGGTCTCGATCAATGCGTCGCACACGCCCTGGATCATCCTGTCCCGATCTTTTTCCCTTGCGATCAGTTGATTAACGTTGCGAATCGCGCGGAGCACGGCATTGAGATGTTCAATACGTTCCTCGGCGAGCGTGTGTTGCTGAAGTGCCCGAGCCAGCCTTTTCCGTTCCTTGTTCCGAGCTAGGGAATAGCACACCGAACGGATCAGCAGGTCGTCGTCATATCTCCCCTTGACCAAAAAGTCCTGGGCACCCTCCCTGGCCACCCGAATCGCGAGCGTTTCGTCGTCCGTGCCTGACAGCACGATGATCGGAACGTGCGGGGTGTGAAAGCTGAGCTTCTGTAAGGTTTCCAGCCCTTGGCTGTCGGGCAGATCGAGGTCCAGCAGTACGACGTCAGTGCCACCTCGGACCAGACGGTCAATGCCATCGGCCAGTCGAATTGCCCGCTCGACCCGGAAGTCGATCGCCGGTGCCTTCGCTAGACAGCGCTCAATCGCTTGGTAAGTTGCGTCGTCAACCTCGATTGCCAGGACGTTGGGCCGTCTTGCCGGCTTACGAAGCTGGTCGGACGCTGAAGAAATCGGGAAGAAGTCCGAGGAAGACCCCTCGTCGTCGAGTCGATGTCGGTCTGCCATCTCGTGCCCTCAACGGGATATTGCCACACGGACGGACACAATGCTGAGGGAAAGGTGGGAGAGGGTACAATGCAAGAAGGAATTCCACGCCTTCCGAGGATATCCGCATAGCTAAATATACACCGTCCCGCCAGCACAGGGAAGGTTTGTGGCGAGACAATGCGGTTTCCGGGGATATTTTCAAAGCCTAATGCTCTGTCAAGGCGAAGAAGTGGGGTAAGCATCCTGCTTGCCATTCGATCCATCGCATCAAACGCAAGCTGGAAGCATACGCCAGCCACCAAAACCGTCACCCCAAAACTAAGCTCTTGACAAAGCACTAGAACTCTCGCGGCGTCACGCGAGCTTGTACGCGGCTGGGTAAGCCCTGGATTCGGATGAACCCTTCGGCGTCGTCTTGGTCATACGAGCCGCCACCTTCCATCGTAGCGATTCCTTCGTCGTACAAGCTGTTGGGGCTGGTGCGGCCATCGACCATGATGTTGCCCTTGTACAGATTCAGGCTGACCTCGCCCGTCACGGTTTTGTGGGCATCCCGGATGAAGGCCATCAGCGAGTCCAATTTCGGAGCATACCAATAGCCGTAGTACACCATCTCGGCCACTTCGGGCGAGAGTCGATCGCGCAGGTGCAAGAGATCACGGTCCATAGTTAGCTGTTCCAGGACCATGAGCGCATCGTACAGAATCGTCATGCCGGGTGCTTCGTACACGCCGCGACTCTTCATCCCCACGAATCGATTCTCCACCATGTCGATGCGCCCAATGCCGTTTCGGCCACCGATTTCGTTCAGCGTCTCGACCACTTCGAAAGGCGTACAAGACTGCCCGTTCACGCGAACAGGCACACCGGCTTCGAAAGCGATCTTCACGTTCTCGATCTCATTGGGCGCCTCTTGCGGCGAGGTGGTCATCCCAAATTCGACGAGTTCGACCCCGTTCGTGTTCAAGTCTTCCAACTGGCCGGCTTCGTAGCTGATGTGCAGGCAGTTCTCATCGGAACTGTACGGCTTGTCCGTCGAGGCTTTGACGGGGATGTTCTTCTGGTCGCAGTAGGCGATCATCTCGCTGCGCCCGGGAAACTTGTCCCGGAATCGCTTGATCCGCCACGGGGCAATCACCGTCACACTCGGATCCAGGGCCGCGGCAGCGAGTTGGAATCGGCATTGATCGTTGCCTTTGCCGGTCGCGCCGTGCGAGTAAGCATTAGCGCCGACTTCGCGTGCCACTTGCAGACACTTCTTGGAAATCAGCGGCCGCGCGATTGACGTGCCGAGCAGATAGATAGCTTCGTACTTGGCTTGCCATTCGAGCACGGGGAACGCGAAATCGCGGCAGAGTTCCTCTTGCGCATCGACGATGCGGGCGCTGGCCGCGCCAATATCGCGCGCCTTCTGAAGAATCGCGTCGCGGTCTTCGCAAGGCTGTCCCAAATCCACATAGACGGCGTGGACGTCGTACCCCTCGTCCATCAGCCATCCCAATATCACCGACGTATCCAATCCACCCGAGTAAGCCAACACACAGCTCGGCATGACAATCCCCCAAATGCAAAAAGCTCGAAATCCGAAGCTCGAAATCCGAAACAAATCCAAAACACCAATCGCCGAAACGCTGTGTACGTTTTGGACGGGGATTTGGCTTCGGCTGAAGAGAGACTATTCTGATCCGCCGCGTTCCTTCTCACAAGTGGACGCGGACCGAGGGCCGGAGGTTCGGGGCGGGAAGAAGGGGCCAAGTGCCGGGGAACGGGGGAGGAGGTTTCAGGTGTCGGGTGTCAGGTGTCGGGAAAGAGGGGTAGAGGTTGCGGGTGCTGTTGGGCACCGAGTACTGGGTACTGGGTACTTCGTACTAGACACTGAGTCCCAGGCATGTTGTGCCCATGGTTCTCTTACCCGACACCTGACACCCCTCTTCTGCGTACCCCGCATCCCGTACCCCGCATCCCGTACCCCGCACAAGAAACACCAAAGGGCGGCCTCCGATACCTCGAAGACCGCCCTTGGCGTGTTCCCTGGCGTCGGAGCGACGCAAAGCGCCGCTCCGACGCACAGTACAAGCTTCACCGTGAAGCGCCCGTGGAAGCAGTCGACCCAGAAACCGCTACCAACAAGCGTGATGCTTCGACCCAGGAGGGAGGGCTGTGCCGAGTTCCCGCATGCACGACACAAACGGTGAAGCTTCCGATAGGTCCTTTGTTTTGCTTTGATGTAGACGAAATCGCGAGAGTGCCTCCGCAATGTCGTCCGTTGATATGTCCATGATTCGGCCCACCGCGATCGCGGCAAGAGCCGAATGCAGATAATGCCGCCCCTGGACAGGCACCAGGAACGACACGCCGTCCGAGACAAACGATAACTCGCCCAGTCGGCTGCGAACGTCGTAGGCAACCACGTCGCAGTGGGAAGTGCGCCCAACCAACACGACGCGCGACTCCAGACGCTTGGCAATACCGTGCCGCCGCGTAACGTCGCCGTTCAACACCGCCCAGCCATCGTCGGACAAGGAATCGAGTGTTTCCGATTCGTAGAACGCTGAATCGCTGTCCGGCGTCTCATGGTTGGCGACGCAGTTAATAACAGCTATGTCTGGGGAGCACAAGTGCGATAATGTCCTAAACCTGCCCCGTTGGCCGGCTGCGTATTCCACCACACCAAAGTCGTGTGCTGCGTTCAGTGCCAGCATCGACAGCCGGAGCGCGAGGCTGCCGGCTGAGTCTCGGGCAGACATCGCGCCGACGAATCTCCTACAAAGCACCGCGTCGATCATCTTGGCCGTGGTCGATCTCCCCGCGTCGCCAGTCACCGCGATCACCTGGCCCAAAAAGCGGCGCCGCGACCATGCGGCCAATTGCCACAGAGCACACGCTGTGTCCTCGACGACAATGCTGAATTTGCCGGCCCAGGGTTCGACGTGCTGGCCGTCGACAACGACGCCCTGTGCACCCGCAGCGAAGGCGATGTCGGCTCGGGCGGCCGAATCGTGTTCCGCAGTCTCCAACGCCAGAAACACGTCGCCCGGTTGGACGTTTCGCAAATCTACGACAACGCGCCCAACAGGCTCCATCTCTCCGCCCAGCGGCGGCATCGAGCCGAGACGCAAGTGGCCTCGGATGATTTCAGTGAGTTCTTGAATGCAGAGATCGATCATCCCAGTGTCCCTAGTTGGCGAATTGCACTTCGCGGTTCAGCGGAATGACTCGTCTCGGTTCCTGCTCGTAGTCGATCTGCGCTCCGACTTCATACAACCACTTGCGGGCAACTTCATAATCGTCGAAGCACTGTTCCTCGTCGCCAACAACTTGGATCCCTTGGTCGCCTTTGCCGGCAATCAGAACGGCGTCGTCTGGCTTGGCTTCGCCCAACGCCCAACGAATGGCCTCCGAACGGTTCGGCAGCACGTGAGCCTTTGCCGGCCGCCGGTAGCCGTCAATGATGTCGTGCGCGATTTCCAGCGGAGGTTCCCAACGAGGGTTGTCACCTGTGATGATGCCCAGATCCGCTGAACGTTCGACGACTCGCCCCAACAATGGCCTCTGCGATGGATCGCCATCCGCATCGGCTCCGAAGACGCAGATCACTCGGCCCGACGTGACTTGCCGGAGCGTCCTTAGACTGACGGCTAGCGTATCGGGCGTCCTCGCGTAGTCGACGTACACGCCGAACGGCTGTCCACAGACGATCGGCTCCAAACGACCTGGCACGTGATCCAGCGATTCCAGCCCGCGGGCGACGGTGTTCAAATCCAGCCCCAGGACCAATCCTACGGCCGCGGCAGCCAAACAATTGTAAACGTGATGATCGCCGAACATGCGAGTTTGCACGGCAGCCGTTTCGTTACCGGCGCTCAGTAGGATCGTTTGTTCGCACGCATATCGCTCGACCACGCTCGCAGTCAATTCGGCCGGCATGCGCATGCCAACGGTCAATACAGGGCAATCCAAACGTCTGAGCAGGAACTTGCTGGCCGCATCGTCCGCGTTCACGACGGCAAAGCCGTGTGGCTTCAAATGCTCGAATAAACGGGCCTTCGCTTGGCGATAGTTGAAGACGTTGCCGTGGAAATCCAAGTGATCGCGACGAACGTTGGTCAAAACCGCCGCATCCAATTCGACGCCGGCGGTGCGTTTCTGTGCCAAAGCCTGACTGGAGACTTCCAGCACGGCATTCACACAACCGGCCGAGCGCATCCGGCTCATCCAATAGGCCAACTCGGATGCGCCGGGCGTAGTCCTGGTCGCCGGAGCGCATTCCGAACCATCGTGGTATGCAATCGTATTCAACACTCCGGTACGCTGCTTGGCTGCCTTCAGCACGGAGGCGATCAACATGCTGGTCGTCGTCTTTCCGTTCGTTCCGGAAACGCCGATCGTGCGCAACTGCTGGCTCGGATGTCCAGCGAGGGTCTGGCACAAACGTCCGTAAGCTTCACGACTGTCCGGTACGATGCAGATGGGCGCGTCGACGGGCAACTGCCTCTCGGCCAAAATCGCTTTCGCGCCGCGGCGAACCGCTTCCAGGACAAAATCGTGTCCGTCAAGATCCGGCGACTCGACAGCCACAAACAAGTCGCCTAGGCGGCAGCCATACGGATCGGCACAGCAAGACGAGATGCGAATGTCATGGCCGCCATAAATGCGACCGTCCGGGAAGACTTTTCGCAGACTCACGCCTTGGGTAGGCTGAAGTGATTGCATGTCGAAAGGCCTCCTTGCCGTACATGCCGTGCGGGAATCCTTCGAGGCACCTCGCCAAACTGGCGACGCACCTCTCTGCCAAGAATCCATCCTTGGCTGAAAACCGAATGGGTCATTTTTCCATCGCAGCAAATCGTCCTTCTCTTGCGCGAATTGTTTTGAATTGGTCGCGAGGTGTCAAGGCGAAATATTGCCCACAGGGGCGCCCGTGGAGGTCCGGCCAGTGGATATCGCAGCGGTGCGAAAGCAGTGATAGCGTCACGTTCCATTCGGACGATTGAACTGTTCGCCGACGGACAGATCCGATAGAAAACGGCATAGACTGGGAACATGGCACGAAGGAATCTGGCCGATGGCAACGGAAGCCCCCAAACTGCGAGTTCGATACCGCAGCTACATCGTCATTCCCGCTCGTCTTGCCTCGACTCGTTTGCCGCGCAAACTCCTGTTGCGCGAGACCGGAAAAACGGTCCTACAACACACCTACGAATCCGCCGGCCGGGCACGCAGACCACTGGGGATCTGCGTCGCTGCCGATCACGAGGAGATCGCTGCAGAAGTCCGAAGCTTCGGCGGCGAAGTCCGTATGACGAGCCCCACGGCGGCCAGTGGAACGGATCGCGTTGCCGAATTGGCACGCTGGCTGCCCGACGTGGACGTGGTGGTCAATGTCCAGGGCGATGAACCGGCAGTTGCAGGCGATTCGATCGATCTGGCGATCAGCTTGCTCGAAGATAACCCGCAAGCTGTCATGTCGACGCTGGCAACGCCGATCCGGAATCGCGAACAATTGGAGGACCCCGCTTGCGTAAAGGTGGTCTTCGACCAGTGGGGCCGAGCCATGTATTTCAGCCGCAGTCCGATTCCCCATGTGCGCGAGTGGGACGACCAGCTACTTCACGCCGATCCGCCCCATTTCTACCAACACATCGGCCTCTACGCCTATCGCCGGGAGTTCCTGCTCGGGCTTGCCGAGATGCCACAATCTCGTCTGGAGAAACTGGAAAGCCTCGAACAATTGCGGGTACTCTCGTCGGGCCAGACGATCCTGGTAGGCGTGATCGACGAGCCGACGGTGGGAATTGACACTTCCGAAGACTATCGGGCATTTGTCAGGCGAGCACGAAGTTGCTAAGATGCTGCTCCAGGGCCAAGTGCCTTGGCCATGTCCCATTTCCCGCCACCATCTCACTGTTCATCCGTAAAGTGTTTCCCTGAAAACGCTTACGTCATATGCGGGATGTATTCGAGTTGCATTTTGCGGGTGCTAGCAGGAGTCATTTGCCAGGAAGGTGAACTAGCGAGATGAGCAAGCATATATTTGTTACCGGTGGAGTCGTCAGTTCTCTTGGCAAGGGTCTCACCAGCGCTTCCGTGGGCATGTTGCTGGAACGCCGCGGGCTGAGTGTGAAGCTGCAGAAACTGGATCCGTACATCAACGTCGATCCAGGAACGATGAACCCCTACCAGCACGGCGAGGTGTATGTGCTGGACGATGGAACTGAGACCGATCTGGATTTGGGCCATTACGAGCGGTTCACTCATAGCCCGCTGACACGCGATTCCAACTATACGACCGGTCAGATCTACCTGTCGGTGATCGAAAAGGAACGACGAGGTGAATTCCTGGGAAAAACGGTCCAGGTCATCCCTCACATCACGAACGAAATCAAGGGCGTTCTTCACAAACTGGCCGATGACGAGACCGACGTGGTCATCACTGAAATCGGCGGCACCGCGGGTGACATCGAGAGCCAACCGTTTATGGAGGCGATCCGCCAATTCGCGCTGGACATTGGCAAGGAAAACTGCCTTTACATTCACCTGACGCTTGTGCCTTATCTGAAGGCGGCGGGCGAGTTGAAAACGAAGCCAACGCAACATTCGGTTGGCCAGTTGCGCCAGATCGGTATTCAGCCGGACATTTTGATTTGCCGTACCGAAAAGACGATTCCACTGGATGACCGCAAGAAAATCGCCTTGTTTTGCAACGTCCCGCTCGACGCCGTGATCGAGGAAAAGGACAAAGAGCTTTCGATCTACGAGGTTCCCCTAAGCCTGGTGGAAAACGGGCTGGACGAATTGATTGTCAAGAAGCTCAATCTGAAGGCGGATACACTCGACCTGGACGACTGGCGCGACCTGATCCATCGGCTGCGCAACCCGGTACGCGAGGTAAGCATCGCGGTTGTCGGCAAATACGCCGAACATCTTGATGCCTACAAGTCGATCTACGAATCGCTCGATCACGCAGGCATGCAACACGAGAGCCGAGTGCGCATCGGCAAGATCCGCAGTGAGGATATCGAAAAGCAAGGTCCCGAACGTACGCTGAGCGGCTATGACGGCGTGCTCGTGCCAGGTGGCTTCGGAGACCGCGGAATCGAAGGAAAGATACGCGCCGTAGGCTTTGCTCGCGAACAGGGAATTCCGTTCTTTGGGATTTGCTTAGGTCTGCAGTGCGCCGTGGCCGAATTTGCCCGCAACGTAATTGGGCTGGACCATGCCAATTCCACGGAATTCAACGAGGATACGCCTCATCCGGTCATTTGCCTGCTGGATGCTCAGCGGAAAATTGTCGACAAGGGCGGCACGATGCGGTTGGGCGCCCAGCCAACCGACCTGCAACCGTCCAGCCTGGCAGCCAAGTGCTACCAGACCAACTTCATCACGGAGCGGCATCGCCATCGCTACGAGTTCAATAACGCCTACCGGGACCAATTCGAGAGTAACGGGATGCTGATTGCCGGTACCAGCGACGAAGGAAAACTGGTGGAAATCGTTGAAATTCCCAACCATCCATGGTTTGTTGCGGTACAGTTTCATCCTGAATTCAAGTCCAAGCCTACGGCGGCCCATCCGTTGTTCGCCGGCTTTGTCGGTTCGGCAATCGAACGACAGGACAGCCGTAGCCAACGTGCGCAGGAGATCCAGGTATGAGTGACTCCCAGGAAGAAGATCCCAAAATCATTGTGGACGAGGACTGGAAGAGCAAAGTCGAACGGGAGAAGGAGGAAGCCGAAGCGGTTCGGGAAGAGGGCCAGCCGCAAGAGAGTCAAAGCGAGCAAGGGCCACGGCCGGACTCGCCCGAGGCTCAGCTTCCAGCCGCATCGTTCCCCGCGTTGGTCACCTCGCTGGCGGCGCAGTCGCTGATGGCCTTGGGGCAGGCACCGGATCCGGCGCAAGGGCACCCTGTCGTCCGGCCCGACTTGGCCAAACACTGCATCGACACGCTGGGAATGCTGGAGGAGAAGACCAAAGGGAACCTGACGCCCGAAGAATCGAAAATGCTTTCGGACATCCTCCACGATCTGCGGATGATTTTCGTTTCCGTTGGCAAGACATCGTCTGAGGAAGACAAGAAGTAAAAAATGGGCGATGTGCTCGGCCGGCGGAACGAGTTACGCCTGACGACAACCGGTGACTGCATCCCAACAGAGTAACACAGGCTCGCGGCGCTAGTCGTTCCACCGTGCCGGGCACAAACGCCCGAAAAAAAGGTTCATCCCGAAAGATTGTCAAACAACTGCCGGAATTCCGGCATTTTTCCCTCGATGTATGCAAACCAGGCATCCGGCCGCCACACTTCTACGCACAGGGCAGCCCCTACCACCAGGAGTTCCCCGCCTGGGTCCACTCCGAGAAACTCCCGAAAACTCTCCGGGATCGACAATCGTCCTCGTCCCCCGAGGCGGACGACCGTGTGACGCGTCGATAGCAGACGGCCCAGCATCTGGACATCTTCGATCCGGCCGGCCAATCGGCCCGTCTGCATTTTGTCTTGGACCAAACGGACGCCTTCGTCCAACTTGCCCTGCCAGTCCGCAGCGTTCCACAGGCTGAGTGCTCCGAGGCGTTCTTTCGCCAGAATGCAGTCCTGCCCGGACGAGGTCGCTAAGTCCGCCAATTCGGCCGGTAACGACACGCGATAGCGTTCGTCCAGCACGCGGCGGTGCTCGCCAAGGATAAACGGTTGAGACATCGCTGGACTGATGTAGTGTTGATGCCATCATGGCGAATCCGTTCAACAATCCCATCCGTTGTGTGTCGGCCATCCGCCGAACTGCGTCCCAGGGCCGCCCATTGCCCTTGCTTCGTCCTTGGTTGGGCCTGATACCCCGCATGCAGCTTTTTTATTGTCAGGTTATGGGCCTTGTGCCCCACTTGGCAGCAGTCTAGCAACTGGCCTCGGCGATGCAACCCTTTGGAAGAAAAGTTTTCGCGATTTGTTGGAGATCGGGATTTGACACCTACCGGTAGCTACGTTCGCCAGAACGTGGGTTGAGCGCCCCGCTTCCCACGTTCTGGCGAACGTGGCTACACGCGGTTGGTGGCTTATTCTCGCGCTGCTGCCTGAAGTCGAAATCCCGCCCGAATTTGTGCAGGCATCCGTGCTAGCACACCAGCAGAATCGACGTAGCCCATCGGCCTTGACTCGGGTAAACTACGCCCTTCGATGTCCAGTAGTCTGGACGGAGTAAGTGGATGCGCGCAGGCCCCCGGCTTGCCGGCCACATGAATTGGAGCGCACGGAGGTGCTCGATGTCGGTAGAAGCATTTCGTTTCCTTCACGCATCGGATTTTCGTCTTGAGCAGCCGCTGTACGGACTGACCGAAACGCCCGATCATCTTCGAGAACTGCTGGCCGACGCACCGCTTGAAGCTGCAGCGCGCGTTTTCGAAACCGCGATTCTCGAGGACGTCCAGTTCGTCGTCCTCTCCGGCGACGTCATGGATCCCCGCTCGGCAGGTCCTCGCGCGATCTCGTTCTTGCTCGAGCAATTTGGGCTGCTTGGCGAGCAGAAGATCCACGTGTATTGGTGTGGCGGACGGGATGACTCGCCCGACCGTTGGCCGGATGACTTGACGCTACCCGACACGGTGCATGTATTCCCCACAGGACAAGCAAAGCAGTTCATCCATTCCCGCAACGAGATACCTGTGGCGACGTTGATCGGCACGAGTTCCTCGGACGACGGAACGGTTCACGCCGGCGAGTTTCGTGCCGAGCCGACCAATCGCTATACCGTAGCCGTCGCTTTCGGCGAGGCGGATGCAAGCTCGCTGGCAGGTCACAAGCAGATTGACTACTGGGCGCTCGGTGGTCGTCACCGGCAGAAGACGCTGTTCGAGTCGCCGCAGACGGCCCACTACTCTGGAACGCCCCAGGGGCGTTGCCTGAAAGAGGACGATGCCCACGGTTGCACGCTGGTTCAGGTCGATCCTGGCCGCAAGGCACGCACCAAGTTCATTCAAACGGACGTGGTGCGATGGCGCAACGAGTTAGTTGCCCTGGAGGAAAACGCGGGCCGCAACGAGTTGCAGCGCGAGTTGCGCAGCCGCATGCAGCGAATCGCTACCGAAGCGTCCGGGACGACGGTCCTGATCGCGTGGAAGGTACGGGCCGAGGGCGCGTTGGTTGGTTCGCTTCGTGGTGGTTTATCTCATGAGCTGACCGACTGGCTCCGGACGGAATTTGGCCGAGCCCGGCCGGCAGCCTGGACGATATCGCTGGACGTCGAGGCGAATGCCGACGTGCCGGAGGAGTTGTACGAGGAAGATACGATTCTGGGCGACTTTCTGCGAGCGGTGCGCGAACACCAGCAGAATGACCGCCTCAGTCTGGATTTCGGTTCACTCTTGCCCGACATGGGCAAGAACCAGGCGATCCGTGCATCGCTGCAGTCGGTCGAGGGGGAAGCCCGATCGTTGCTGCTTGAAGAGGCGGCTGCCTTGGGAACAGATTTGTTGCAGGGGGAAGAGGCACTTTAGCAGACATCATTCTCTCATTTAACCGCGAGCTAGTCGGGGAAACTGTGCGGCCGGAGGCTGTGTGAGGCTAGTACCTCATGACACTTGGAGTTGTCAGTAGGATGGGCATTCCTGCCCGCCTGGTTGGGGTCGGGCAGGAATGCCCAACCTACAAAAGCAAGAGTCGCGAGGTACTAGGACCGCTCGCAATTCGTCCACAGGAGGTGGAGACGCGAAGGTGAGAATCACCGATATCAACATCGACGGCTTCGGTATTTGGAGCGACCTTGGGCTGGAACACGTATCCGAGGGGCTTTCGGTCCTTTACGGTCCGAACGAGGCCGGCAAAACGACGCTGCTGGAGTTTGTCCGCAGCGTGCTTTACGGGTACTGCTTCGAGCGGAGAAGCCGCTACCTGCCGCCAGTGGCCGGTGGTCGCGCCGGCGGCTCGTTGGGCGTGATCGGCGCCGGTGGCCGTTTCACGATCAAGCGTACTCCCGGCAGCGGCTTGAGTGCGGAAGACCCGGGGCGCGTCGAAGTGCTCTCGGCCGGCGGTGCTCGCCAGGGCCAGCACGTGCTCGGCACGTTGCTGTCCGGGATCGACGAAGCGATCTTCAACAACGTCTTCGCCGTGGGGCTGCGCGAGTTGCAGGAGTTGGGAACGCTGGACGACACGGAGGCGGCGGCCCAACTGTACAAACTGACCAGTGGACTGGATCGCGTCTCGCTGGTTGACGTCATGCGCCAGTTGGAGGCAGCGCGTAACCGTACTTTGGCTCCTGACGGTAGCGAATCACAAATCGTGGATCTGCTGGCGCGCCGCGACAAGTTGCAGACGGAAATCAAGGACCTTGTCGCCGGCGGCGGGCGCTGGGCCGGGCTGGCTTCGCAACGCAACGAACTCCAAGAGGAGGTCGCCAGGCTGGAGGAAAGCACCCAGCGCATGGAACGCGAGTCGCGCGCTGTCGAGGTAGCGATCCAGGTGCGCGAGGACTGGTTTCGACGCAAGGACGTTCGGGAACGCCTGGAGAAGCTGGGGCCGCCGGTTCAACTGCCCGAACGCGTCGTCGAACGACTCGATGCCCTGAATGCCCAAATCGCCGAACACCGCGAAGAGGTCGAACAAGTCAAACGCGCACGCCGCGTCATCGTGGAAGAAGCCGCCGCGCAGCCAATTAACCACCAACTGTGGTCGCGTGCCAGTCGCGTCGAGGCGTTGTGCGAACACGCGCCTTGGCTGTCGTCGCTGGAAAGCCAAATCAAACATCTTCACGAACAGATCGAAGAACTGGAGGGCGAGCTTCGATCCCAGTGGGAGCAGCTTGGGCTGTCTGCGGACGAGATGCCCGATTTCACTCCCGAAGTCTCCCAGCGGACGCTTGCCGAGGTGCGTGGCCCGGCTCGGGCTGTCAGTACGGCAAACGAACGGCTCGATGCGGCCAAAGCCGAACGTGACGACGCTCGTCACGAAGCCGAGGAGATTCGCGAACAATTGCAGGCCGAATTGGCCGATACCGGACAGGCCGAGTTGACAGACGCCCTAGAGGAAGCCGGGCATCGTGTCGCCATGTTCCGCCGCCGCGTACAGCTCGAAGAGCGGCTGGACAAGATGGACCGGCATCGCAAAGAGCTGGACGAAGACCGCCGCGAATTGCTGGAAGACCAGATTTTGCCAGTCTCGACGCTCGTATGGTGCGGAGTGCCGTTCGTCTTGGGCGCGATGATGGTTTTCGTGTCCCTATTCTGGGAATCGGTCGCCAAAGTCGGCTGGACCGTGGCAATCCTGGGGGCTGTCTGCCTGCTTGGCGCGGTGATCATGAAGATCCTGTTGGAACGTTCGGCAAGCCGCGAGTTGGACGATTGCGTCCGACAACTGGACAAGGTCAAGAAACAGATTCGAACATTACGTGAAGAGCGCGAGGAATTGGACCATGAGCTTCCGGCTGGCGGCGGTCCCCTGGACGCACGCGTCAGCGCGGCCGAAGAGTATGTGGAGAGGCTGGAGGAGTTGACGCCACTGGATGCACGCCGCCAATCTGCCTTGCACCGCGGCGAGACGGCCAGAGAAAAAATCACAAGAGCCGCCGAGGACTTGAAGGAGGCTCGCGGGCGTTGGCGTGAGTCATTGCGTTCGGTGGGTCTGCCTGAGTCATTCCTCCCGCAGCACGTGCAGCAACTCTCGGAAGGCAACGACAAGACCGTGCAGGTCGGCCGCCGTCTGCAGGCCCGGCGCGAGGAGTTGCGCGACCGGAAAAACGAACTTGCGGCGATCACCGAGCGGATAGACCAGGTGCTGGACGAAGTCGACATCACCGCGGCCAATAACGATCCAAGCATGCGATTGCGGCAGATCGCCGCGGCCATGAGCGAACAGCGTGGATGGATCGAACGTCGCAAGGAACTCAGGCAGCAACACCGTGAATTGAAGAAACGTTTTCGCGAAAATGCTCGGCAGTTGCGGAAGCTGGTGCATCAGCGCGATGCGTTGATCCACCAAAGCGAGGCCGAGGACGAAAGCCAAGTGCGTCGACTGGCGGCGAAACAAGACAAAATCGAACAACTCACGGCACGGCAGGAAGCACTGTCCGAACGGGTGGCGATCGCTCTTGGCAATCAGTGTTCGGAAAAGGCCGTGGCCGAGGTGCTGGAGACTCACGCTGAAGACCGGCTGGAGAAGTATTGGGATCGCCTTCTCGCACGCCTGCAAGATGCTCAGAATCGCTTGACGGAGTTGCACCAGACGCGTGGTGAGATTGGCCAGGAAATGAAATCGCTGGCCGAGGATCGCCGGTTGCCGGAGGCAAGGCTACAACTGGGTTGCGTCGAGGAGCAGATCCGCCAAACCATCCATCGTTGGCGAGTCCTGGCCGTGACCAGTTTGATGCTCGAAGCGATTCGGCAAATCTACGAGACCGAACGTCAACCCGAGACGCTGGCCGAAGCATCGACCTACCTAGTCCGTTTGACCGAAGGCCGTTATCAGCGAATCTGGACGCCGCTCAGCGAAGACAAGCTTCGTGTCGACACGGAGGACGGCGAGTCGTTGCCGCTGGATGTGTTGAGCCAAGGTACTCGCGAGGCAGTCTTCGTCAGCCTTCGGCTGGCGTTGGCCGCAGCCTACGCCCGTCGCGGTGCTCTTTTGCCGTTGGTGCTGGACGACGTGCTGGTCAACTTGGATGTCCGCCGCGCCAAAGCCGCCGCGGAAGTGCTTCGCGACTTTGCCAACTCGGGGCACCAGATGCTGCTATTCACTTGCCACCAGCACATCATGGAACTGTTTCACGCGGCGGACGTCGAAGTGCGTGCCTTGCCGACTCGCGAAGGCTTGGAGCAACTCGAATTGATAATGGAAGCCTCCGTCGTGGCAGAGGTGGCCGATCCGGAACCCGTCGAGGAAGAGGGCGTGGAGGCGGAAGAAGCCGCCATCGAGCCGGAAGAGACCGACGATGGATCATCTGAGATCGAGGAACCGGTGGATGACGTCGTCGCTGAAGAGACGGCGGAAGAAGAACCAACGGACGAATTGGTCGACGAACCGGAACCGGAAGAGACCGAGTATGCCCTGGTGGACGACGGCCAGGAACTGACCCTAGCTGGCCAGGAGCCCGAAGACTCGAACCAGGAAGACGTGACGGACCCCCACATTTCGCAAGCGTGCTGGTGGGAGGCAGATATCGACGATGCAGCCGCGTGAGTCGACGCGATCGACCCCACTTCTCTGCCTGACTCCTCATGCGGTGTGCGCAACCGCAAGTGCCAAAGTAACTTAGGTCCCTTCGTAGAATGGGCGTTGAAGTGCCATTGCTCAAGTCGCCGAGTATTGTGGACCGCGTTAGTTTCGTTTTTTTCAATTTCCCCGAAATAACGATTCGCGCAATACGAAAACTACTATAATACAAGGACTTATGCGCATGAGGTGCGCGACCATAGTAGAGCTGACGTCCGCAATCGGTTGCACTATGACCTGTTGGCCCACATGAAGGAGGCCCGTCCGATGGAAAAAATCAAGCAGCAAGTGGCTATTGCCCGTCGCCGAATGGTGTTTCGGAAGTTCCTGGCCGTCGCAACTTGGTCGGTTTTCGCCACGCTTGTGATCGCGGCGATCGGATTGGCGATTCCCAAGATTTGGGTGCTTGACGTTGATCCGGTGGCGTGGATGTGGAGTTGGATCGGTGGGGCACTCGGAGTTGGTCTGCTGGTCGCGACCGTGTGGACGTATGTGGTGCGCAATAACGCTATCGAGGCGGCCATCGAAATAGATCGCCGGTTCCAACTGAAGGAGCGTGTCTCCAGCGCGCTGTCGCTTGCCCCGGATGACGCGGAAAGCGAAGTCGGCCAAGCCCTGATGCAAGACGCCGTTCGCCGAGTGGAACGAATCGACGTGCGGGAACACTTCCCGATTTCGGTCAATTGGCGCGCCCTGTTGCCAGTCTTGCCAGCCCTTGTCATTTTTGTCCTGGCAGTGTTTGTGGAAAACGCGACACAAAAGGAGCCCGTTCAAGCGGCCACTGGGACAGCACTGGAAAAGACGCGTGTGAAGAAGTCGGTGCAGAAACTGAAGGAACGGTTGGCGAATGCGAAAAAGAAGACCGACGACAAGGATCTGCAAGAAACGGATTTGCTGCTGAAGGAACTACAGAAAGGCATCGACGAGTTGGCCAGTAAGGGCGACGCCGATCGGAAAAAGGCCATGGTGAAAATCAACAACATGGCCAAAGATCTGAAAGAGCGACGCGACAAGCTCGGCGGCGCCGACAAGATGCGCCAGCAGTTGAATGGGCTGAAGAACATCAAATCAGGCCCGGCCGACAAGATCGCTCAAGCCATGAAGGAGGGCGACTTCCAGAAGGCGCTGGACGAGCTGAACAACCTCCAGGAGAAGGTCCGGGACAACAAGCTGAGCGACGAGGAACGAGAGCAGTTGCGCCAACAATTGGACCAGTTGAAGGACAAGCTCCAGGAGATGGTGAACAATCATCAGCAAGCCAAACGCGATTTGGAGAAGGAAATCGAACGCCGAGAGAAGGCAGGTGACCTAGATGGTGCCGGCAAGCTGCAGCGACAGCTCGATCAGTTGAACTCGATGAACGACCAGATGAGCCAGATGCAGCAGATGGCCAGCAACCTCGGACAATGCAGCCAGTGCCTGAAGGACGGCGATGCGCAAACCGCTGGCTCCCGAATGAACGAGTTGGCCCAACAGTTGCAGGATATGCAGGACCAGTTGGACGAGCTGGAAACGCTGAACCAAGTGATGGACGAAATCGCCATGTGCAAGGACATGATGAACTGCCCGCAGTGTCTGGGCGAAGGTTGCCAAGGCTGCTTGGGACAATGGGGGCAGAGCGGCGGCAAGTCAGATGCCGAGGGCGGTTTTGGATTGGGCGAAGGCAAGGGGCAGGGCGCGCGTCCCGAGGAACGCACGGATACGAACTATTACGAATCCCAAGTGCGCGGGAATGTGCAGGCCGGCGAAGCAGTTCGTACCGGCTCGGCTGGCGGTCCTAACCGGGCAGGCCGGTCTTTCGAGGAAGTGAAGGAGCAGATTAGCAGCGAACTGAGCGAGGACGCGGATCCGCTGGTCGACGTACGGCTGCCGCGCAAAGAGCGCGACCATGCCAAGGAGTACTTCCAGCGATACAACAAGGGCGAGTAGACCAATCAAGCTGCCTGAAGGCACAGAAACCCGGCTTTTTCCGAAAAGCCGGGTTTCTTATTTTCTTGGCGTCAGAGCTGGCCTATTCCACGTGTGTGTTCGCTAGTGCTTTGTCAATCCTCAGATTTTGGGTCGGCGCCTTCGTGGCGTAAGCTTCCAGCTTGCGATGGACAGCGTCAAGTACTTGGCAAGCAGGATGCTTACCCCACTTTTTAGAATTGACGAAGCACTAGTGGTAAAGATTCAGCGACACGACGACTTCGGCATCGAAGGGCCTTTCGATGTTGTTGTGCAAGGGGAACACGCCGGCAACTCGCAGCGTCGTATTGCCGAACCACTCGGAATGCAGACCCACGGTTACGTTCGTCACGTCCACGTGGCCGAGCAGATTACCAAACTGGTACGTCTGCGGCAGAGTAGCCACTGAGCCGGCAACCACGTCCGCATCGGATAGCGTGGTGGTGTAGTGGAACTCCAGTATCGAAGCCAAACCGGTGATGACATTGGCGTAGGGATTGCGGCACAACCAGTATCCCGCCGAGATGTCCGCGTAAAGCAACGTCTGTTCGGTAAACGTGCCGAATGTGCCGGGCGGGAAGACGGTGTCCGTATAGTCGACCTGATTCCCGTTCATCGGAACGTCCAATTGGAGAAAGCCCTGACAGAAAAGTCGATCGTCCGCAGCGCGAAGGAAGCCGATGTAAGGAGCAAGGTGGACTGCTTGGTTGTGCATGGTGAAGCTGGTGGTCGTGAATTGACCGGTGACGTCGCTCCCGGTCGGCGCGTCAATGGCCAGCCCCGCCGCCACGGCACCGTAGTCCCCCAACGCCAACAACCGCTTGAGCGTCACCTGCAGGTTCCCCACGCTGCCGCCCTCGATGGCAAGCCCACCAGAGTTGAACTGCTGTGACGCAGCGAACGGTATGCGCAGGTCCACCGACCACAGGTCGTCCCGAAAAGTTCTCTCCAGGCCAATCGTGTAGCGATCGACGTGGGAGCTGAATTCCGAACCCGGCGCCGCGATGTTGGTGTCGGCTTCCAAGGCGTTGTGGAAGTGGTTGTACATGAAGTAGCAGCGGTTCATCGGCAGTGCTTTGTTGTTTTCGGCGACCTTCAATCGGTATCCGCCACCGGCAAGCGCCAAGTCCGATGCCGTAGTCAGATTGTCGGTAGCCTGGATCTGCCCCGCTTGATTGAAAAAGTCGCCCAGCATGTTTGGTACGCTGGCTAGACGCAGAGAGGGTGTGCGAAACGCCAACAATCCAAGATCCGGTACCAAATCCGTGCGAGGCGGCTCGGGTTGAGGTGGTATCCCAGCAGGCGGTTCGCTGGCCCCGCGAGGAGGCTTTTTTGCATCGGCAGCGGGAGCTTTCTTCGCCGGTGCCGGCGCGGCTGGTTTGGCCTTCGGTTTCGGGGGTTGGGCCACGAAAATGTCCTCCACCACCACGGATGTCGCCACCGGTTCGATGCTGATCTCCGCATCCTGCGCGGCGATCGGGAGCGAAAATGCGGCAACAACGATCAGAGAAAGCAGTATCGCTGCAGGCCAAAAAGCTGCTGACAACGCGAATCTGTCGCTGGCAACACGGCCCACACTAGTCCTCGAATCGCAGGGCGAATACATCACAACGCAGGTCCTTTGCTATTTCTGGCGGCGGCCTTCAATCGGTCGCCGCGCACCGACGGAGCGTACCTTCAATCACCGTATCGGCTTCTGCTCTTGAGTGGCGTTAGAGGAAACGCAAAGAGTGGCTAGGGGCGAGAAGACGGGAGGACTGCATTGACTTTGCATCCGGCAGGGTGAAGGTGACGGGTACAGAGTACTGGGTACTGAGTACTCACGGTTCCTTCCGCCGCTCAAGTTCCTGGATCGTTTGCTCAATCTCCTGCAGCTCCTCGCGGTATTTCTCGTCGTCCGGAAACGTGTCGGTCAACCAGATGAGTTGGTCTCGCGCCGCCCGCAGGTGTTCCAGAGTTGTTTGTGCGTTACCGCTTGCCCATTCCAATGCTGCGATCGCTCGATGTGCCACAACAAGATCACAACGATAGCGGGCCTTGACGGAATTCCGCTGAACCAGAGGCTGCAGGATATCAACGGCTTGCTGAAAGGACTGGAGAGCCGCTTCGCGCTGTCCGTCGTCGCTTTCGAGTTGACCGAGATTCATTCGCAAGGCGGCCAAGTCCGCTTCGTACTCGGGAACGTCGGGGTTCTGTTGTACGAGTTTCTCGATTTGTTCGAACGCTTGCTGGTACAGTTCGCGCGCTGCGTTTCTTTGCTGCTGATCGCTGAGAAGGTCGCCGAGCCGCCGGTAGCATACGGCTAGCCGATACCGATTCGCCAGTTCCCGAGGGGTTTCGGCGAGCAGTTCCACGAACAGCGATATAGCCTGCTCGAAATTCGATTTGGCCCCTTCGTAGTCGCGTTTTTCGAACGACAAGCAGAGGTTGGCCATGTTGTAACAGCCTATTCCCATGTCCCGGCGGGTTTCCGCGCAATCGGGGCACTCGACCAGGATCTTCCGTCGCAATGCTTGGGCTTTTTCGAAATTCGATCGTGCGGCCTCAAGAAGCCTGCCGTCCTTGGCGACGAGTCCGCTGTCCTTGTCAACCAAGCCGATGTTCATGCGGCTGTTTGCCAGGGTACGTCGATACTCTGTATTTGTTGGGGCACTCTTTGCCAGACTTTCGCGGAATTCCGAAGCGCTGCGATGCGCTTCGCGCGCTTCGTCGAAATCGCGTTGATTGTATAGAACGCCACCAATGGCGTTCCATGTGTCGCCGAGCATCACCAAATACTCTTGGGCATTGGGACGCTCGGCGATGAGTTGCTGCTGGAGTTCCAATGCCCGCTGATAGGATGACATCGCCGCATCCGGCGAGCCGATCTGTTCGGTGATCCGGCCGATACGGAAGTGAGTCATCGCCATTTCATCCTGGATTGTCGAATCATTGCCCCGTTCGTCGAGGAATCGCTGGTAGTACTCCAATGCCTCCTCAAGCAAATCCTGTCGCAACGGTTGCATGCCGGGCTGATTCAACAGCGTGTTCTCGCTGACTCGCGTGTAGAACTTGTCGACCGCCTGCCGCGCATGACGATAGCCCGTCTCGGCGGTCTTCAACGCTGCGGTCGTCTTAACGTATCCGACCAGCATCGCTACCAGAGCCACAACTACAGCGATTCCCGTAGACGTGATCAGACCCGCGACCACCGGATTTCTTCGGCACCAGCGGACGGCCCGCCCCCACATGCCGATAGGCCGCGCCTGGATCGGCTCGTCGTTTGCGTACCGGCGAAGATCCTCGGCCAGCGTCAGGGCCGTTTCGTACCGGCGCGATGGCTCTTTTTCCAGACACTTCAGGCAGATTGTCTCCAAGTCTCTGTCGATCGAAGGGTTCAACTGGCGCGGCGGAACGGGCTCGCGGTCGATCACCTGCCGCAGCGTCTCCCAGCCGGTCGCGGCGCGAAAGGGTGGCCGCCAAGTCACAAGGTGATACAGTGTGGCCCCCAACGCGTACACATCCGACATCGCGGTGACCGTGGACGAGTCCTGGGCTTGCTCGGGTGACATGTAGGGCGGCGAACCCATGATCTCGCCGGTCTGCGTGAGCTGTTCGTCGCATTCCTGGAGTTTCGCCAAGCCAAAATCGGCTACCAAGGGACGATCGGTCCGCGAGTCCACCAGGATGTTCTGTGGCTTCAGGTCGCGGTGCAGGATGCCTGCACAATGGGCCTCGTGGACCGCGCGGGCCACTGGCTCCATGTACGTTGCGGCCTGACGACTGGCCAACGGACCTAAGCGAAGAACATCGGCCAAGCTGCGACCATCGACGTACTGCATGGAAAAGAACGGTTCGCCATCCACGTCGCCTACTTCGTGAACGCTAACGATATTCTCGTGCTCCAGGCGTGCCGCCGC
>JADHUC010000169.1 GCA_016784735.1 Pirellulaceae bacterium
AACGCACCATGAGCCGCGCCAGCGTCACTATAATGGCAGCGATTGCTGGCCGCCAGTCAATCTCTTGTTTCGAGCCCCATTAAGTGTGCTTTCCTTTGCGCGGAGAAATGGCATGAGCCGCAGACGAATGAGGTATCTCTGGCTGATTGTGTTCGCGGGCTGCCCTTGACAACGACTCCCGACTCCGTCTTGTTCGAGATTGCAGCATTCCGGAATCCGGAGTAGTATGCCGCGCTGGAAAGCAGGGTTGGCACCGCCAAAAGCGAGTATTCCCCTTATCGCGCGGAGCGACACAATGAGCACCAGAATCAGCTTTCCTCGACCAGTCACAGGATGTCTTGGCTTGGCAAACTTCAGTTGTTCTGCGGCCTCGCGGCTGCTGGCTGTCGCTGGGATCGTCGCAGTTCTCTCGTACTGCGCAACATCTGCCGTCGAAACGCTTGCGTCGCAAGAGCCAGGGGAATCTGCACGAAAGTCTTGTCACCCGCGCTACGTGTTGACGACAAACGGCTCCGAGGAACCTCTGTTTGACGCAATCCGGCGGAACGATTTGGAGAGAGTCCGCGAGCTACTGGACCGTGGGGCCAATCTCAATGAACTGAGTGGTTCAATCGGCTATACCCCACTGATGTGGGCTTTGAGGTGTGGGGACGAACGGATCGTATCTGCCTTGCTTCAGGCCCGGCCCGACATGAGCGTTCGAAACAAGTACGGAGATACCGCGCTTCACGTCGCGGTTGGATTCGAGAACAAAAAACAGCGTGCTGCGATCATCGAAAGTCTACTGAAGCTCGGAGCCAATCCGAACGCTCGTGCCAAGACGAGATCGGTTTTTGAGGGCGCGTTGGCCACCTCTTGCCCGACGGAAGTGTTTGCCTTACTCATCTCCAAGGGCCTGGATGTCAAGGGAGGCGAGCCGCCCGGTTGCACGGCGCTCCATGACGCTACGCGCTACGCGCGGGCGGACGTTGTCAAGTTGCTGCTTGATGCCGGTGCTGACGTCAATACCCAAACGCCCTACGGCAAGACGCCGCTTATGAATGCTGCTTCCGACGGATCCATCGAGGCGGTTCGCCTCCTGTTAACCGCAGGAGCGGACATCCATACTGTTGACGAAGATGGTCGCACGGCATTACACCACGCTGCCGAAGAAGAAGTGCGTTTGGCTGCCAAGGTTATCAAGCTTCTGCTTGATGCGGGAGCTGAAGTCGACGCGCGTACCAAGGAGGGAGTCACGCCCCTGATGCTGGCGGCGTATTGGAATCGCTCCCTTGAGACGACTGAGTGCCTGGTTGCCGCCGGCGCGGACATCAAGGCGCGAGATAAACACGGACGATCGGTGCTCAGCCATGCTGTCAGTCCCTTGGTCTCTATCAGGGACATACTGGTTCCAGCGTTTCTGCGGTCCCATGGCACGGATGTGAATGTTGCCGACAAGAGAGGATGGACGCCGCTGATGCACGCGGCGCGAGGGTCTAGCGTCGATGTGCTCCGAGTACTCCTCTATTCCGATGACGAGGACGTGAATGTTGATGCACGCACTGACCAGGGTTGGACAGCCCTGTTGATTGCCGTGGGTTCGAGCGATCCCCATGTATACGCCAGGATGTGTGGGCAAGAGCCTCACGAAGGCCAGCAGGAGCAGGAACCAGTGGGCATCTATATCGCCATGGCTAGCGCCGTGGCTTCGCTCGGGCAGGCGCAGCGGGTTTGGGCCCTCTTGAAGCATGGGGCCGACCCCGATGTACGCACAAAGGACGGAACCACGGTGGATTCCCTTCTGGAAGGCCGTACGGATCTCGATGCTCAAGCGATTCGGGCGCTAGTCAATCTTGCCCGTGCCCAGAAGAAGCTCTCGGCAAAACAGGGCGCAGCCTCGGTTGACGAGGACTGACACGGCGTCTGCAACGCCCCTGCGGTCGACTCCGCAGAATCCAATGATCTCGACATCGAGATTGCTCAAGGCAACCGCGTAGGCAAAGTACCTTCAGGTCTTCATCTCCGGCGAGTTAATCGCATGCGGCTGTCGCGGTTTAGTACCGCGAGTGCGAGGGAAACGAAAACAACCAGCTAGAGTTTGTTGGCACTTGTGAAACCGTTGGTTTCCGTGGTGCGAATACAGTGTCTGGAAAGGAGACGTAAGGAAAAATGTTGGTGAGTTGCGAAGCACCACAGCGTGTTAATGGAAATGGCGTGAACGGCAAGCGGAAGAATGGAAAACGGCTGCCTGAGGTCCTCGAATCCGCGGATCAACACACAGACGTCGATCTGGACGCGATCGAGAGTGCAGTCCGAACGATCCTCGAAGCCGTTGGCGAAGACCCCGACCGGCCCGGCCTGCTCGACACACCACGTCGAGTGGCCCGCATGTACGAGGAGATGTTTGCCGGCTTGCACAAGGATCCGGCTCGTCACTTGCAGGTGACTTTTCCGGAAGAGTACGACGAAATGGTCCTGGTGCGAGACATCCAATTCACAAGCATGTGCGAACATCATTTGCTCCCGTTCAGCGGCGTCGCTCACGTCGCCTATATCCCTAAGGGATGTGTGACCGGACTCAGCAAGCTGGCTCGCGTTGTGGAAGAGGTCGCTCGGCGCCCGCAGGTGCAGGAACGAATGACGCATACAATTGCCAATCTGATCGAGCAGGAGCTTGAAACCAGCGGTGTGGCCGTTGTCATCGAAGCCGAACACTCATGCATGTCGATTCGAGGCGTGCGCAAACCGGGAGCGAAGACAGTCACAAGCGCGTTGCGCGGCGTGTTCAAGACTAGCCAGTCGAGCCGCGCCGAAGTCATGGCGTTGATCAATCAAAAGGGCTGCTGATGCTTGTGGAGACGATTCAGTGATCATCCAGAAGAACTACAAGTTCTACGCGGCTCATCGTAACGAGGAGCTGACCGACAAGTGTCGCAACCTGCACGGACATCGTTACGGCATCCGCTGCTTCTTCGAGGTCGAGCGCACCGGCTCGTATTCGACGTTGTTCGCCGATTTTGACGACAAGATCGAACCGCTGCTCAAGTCCGAATACGACCACGGCATGTTGATCAACGTGAACGATCCGTTGTACGAGACACTGTGCGATCACATGGAACGGACCGGCGAGACGTTCAAATTGAAGAAGTTCGACATGCCTACCTCAGTTGAAAACCTGGCCCACCGGCTGTTCACCGAGATCACAGATTTGGGTTTCCGGCTGAATCGAATCGAAATCCAGGAAACCGATACGTCCGTCGTGGTCTACACCAGGGGAGATTGGGTTGCAGACAGCCGCCATTTTGCGAGAATTGCGGGGCAGGAGGTAGGTCCCGCTTGCCGAGCGGGACCTTGAATCGGGAATCGACTTACCACTCACAAAGAAGGTCCCGCTCGGCCAGTAGGTCCCTTCTGCCGGAAGGGACCTCGAATCGCGAAACGACTTTCCACTTACGAAGAAGGTCCCGCTCGGCAAGCGGGACCTACTTGCTTTATCCGGCTTGTAGAGATGAACGATACGGCCCCACGCAAAGTAGCCATGGTGACCGGCAGCGGAAGGCGCCGCGTGGGCAATGTCGTGGCGACAGCTTTGGCCCGGAGCGGGTACGCAATCGCACTGCACTACCACTCATCCGCCAACTCGGCCAAGGACTCGCTGAAGGATCTGCGCGATGTCGGCGTCGACTGCGAGGCGTTTCAGGCGGACGTGGGCGTTGAGGTCGAAGTGGACCGCATGTTCGACTCGGTCGTCGAGCGTTTTGGCAGGGTCGACGTGCTCGTCACGACCGCGTCCATCTGGCAGACGACTTCGCTGGAAGAAGTGACCTCGGACGACCTGTTGCGCAACTTCCAGATCAACACTCTAGGCACCTTTCTGTGTGCTCGCCGCGCCGGGCTGATTATGGCACGCCAAGAGGACGGCGGCGCGATCATCACCATTGGCGACTGGGCGATCCAGCGACCATACCTGGACCACAGCGCCTACTTCGTGTCAAAAGGTGCCATTCCCACGCTGACGCGTACCTTGGCCGTCGAACTCGCTCACCGAAACCCCAAGGTGCGTGTCAACTGCATTCATCCCGGTCCTGTGATGTTCCCGCCGGATTCCTCACCGGACGAACGCCAAGAAATGATCGAATCGACATTGGTCAAGACCGCAAACTGTCCGGAGAGCATCGCACAAGCGGTTATGTCCCTGGTCGAAAATCCGTTCGTCACTGGCGTCTGCTTGCCAGTGGACGGAGGCCGAACGATATTCGCCGACGAGTCCACAAGTCGGAAAAGGCCGATCTAGCTCGCAAAGTGCAATGCTCCTTTATTCGCTGCCGCCCAGAATTCGTTGGGTAACAAGAGAGAATCCCAGCGAATTCAGGTCGGCAACGAATGGACCACTGCGCGTCCCACCGTGTCGGCAGGATCGCCTGGGACTACTCTTCCACCGCAACCTCGACGGGGTCGCACTCCCAAAGGCCGTGCTTGATGCAGTAGGCAACCGCGGTGAGAGACAGTTTTCCCGCCGGTACCACGTTGAACGTGACCTCGGCTTGGCCTTTCTGTCCCTGTCCGCCCAACGCACCAGCCGTGAAATCCGCTTTGGCCAGCAGCGTCTCTTTGTTGAACAGGGCGATACTCTTGATGTAGTGATCGTTGTCGTCCGGATGCGTGTACTCTTTACCCATACGAACCGTCACGGGCAGCTTCTCCCCGGCTTTCGCGGTCGCAGCACATTCGATGAACGGCGAATGACGGTCGATGTAATCCTTCTTTGCCTCTCGTTCGACAGTGTCAATGTCCACATAGCGGTTGACTTTCGGCATGATTCTCTCCATCTATAGCAATTTGATTGGGAAAAAAGCACCGACGCGTCCCGTTTGGCGTCGGAATCACTTCATTTTTTCATCTTGATTTGGGGCAGCTCAAGCGGTGGGGCGAACGTTGATTCTCGGCAGATTTTGGGGGAACGCCGAACCGCGAGGGTTTATTCTATCGTCCGGCTCTCTAAGATCCAGAGTACCCGCTGTTCGCCTACAACCGCACAAATGCCCACCGCGCAACCGGCCATTGAATCAACCGTCGGCGGTTTGACATGGCGAGCGTCGAAGGTCTAATGTTTGTACGTGAAACCTTGTCAAACAACGCGTGGGCGCCTATTAAGCTATAACGGATGAACGATGAGACACACGATCCACATTCTCTTGGTTCTGACTGGGACTGCCGGTTGCGGCGGGAATGTGTCCACTCCGACAGAATCGCCCAATACGACTGTCGCCGTCAGCGAAGAATCGCAAACGGAGGTTGCTCCGATGCCCGATGAGTCTGCTCCGATGCCTGAAAAGGTCGTTCGTAGTGACGAGGAATGGAAGAAGCTGCTCTCGCCCGATCAGTACCACGTGCTGCGCGAGAAAGGAACCGAACGCCCGTTTAAGAACAAATACGACGATCATTTCTCGCTCGGCACCTACGCCTGCGCGGCGTGCGGGCAGGAGTTGTTCAGTTCCGAGGCAAAATTCAATTCCGGTTGCGGATGGCCCGCGTTCTACGCTGCCAAGGCTGGCGAGCGGGTGGATCTGACTCCCGACTACTCCCATGGCGTGCGCACAGAAGTGACTTGTGCGCGTTGCGACTCCCACCTGGGCCACATTTTCGACGACGCGCCCCAAACACCGACCGGCCAACGCTATTGCATCAACTCCGTATCGCTGAAATTCACTCCCGCTCCTGCCAAGGAAGCCGAGGACCATCAAGACGGCGAGCCGAACAAGCTGCCTGACGGGCGGGAATAGCCCCGAACCGGGCGGGGCAAAGACACTGATGTTTGGGCCGCAGCTCTACGTTTCCTCGACCAAGCCGGCCATCAGCAGTGATCCGGCCAACAACGCGACGACGACGATAATTGCCCCGGGGCTCATTGTCACGCAATCCTTTCCGTAATCCTCGGGCCTGCAAAAACAATTTCGGGACATGACGCGGTGGTACTTCCCGCAATTCTCAGTCGTCCGCAACAGCTAGCGGCATCAGCGTCGGCGTCGGTCGCGCCAAGCGGGCCCTTCTGGCTGCGATGCGGCGCTCGCGTTGTCGCTGGCCAGCCTCCCGCCGAGCCTCGGCTTGCTTATGCCGCCGGGTGAAGATCTCGGCGATGACAACGACGATCACAATGCCAACCACAAAAAGTCCAACGGCAGAAAACGCAACGTATTCAATCATCAAACGAACTCCGAATGTCTCTTGTTTCGTCAAACCTCTCCTTGACCGCTTAGACTCGGGAACGACTCCGAAAGTTCCAAATCTGCCGAAAAGAGAGAGAGAGTCGCAACATCCCTCGCTTTGGACCTTCAAATCGACTTGTTGCATACCAGCCGCCGCTAGCAGCAGTGTTGTGTCAGCCTAGGTTCTTGCGGGTCAGTAGTATTAGACCCTTGTCCCCAGTATTCCCCTCGCCGCGAGCAGGCACATCTCATCTGAAAACCAAACCTTATGAAGGAGAACATAGCGATGCTTAACGAAGGCATAGTCGTGAACGACGCTGCAGTGCTGGTCAAGTCGGAAATCATCAATCAGATACGGCGTTTGGGCCCAACCTCGCCGGACGAGCTGGAACAAGTCGTGTTCGAGTCGCTGACGGGCCACAAGCGAGAAGAGGTCGATTGGGACATTGAAGACAATCAAGCCGGCTACTACACGTGGCTGAAGAGTTTCGACCAGTTGATCGAGGAGCTGGTCCAGGACGGCTACATACTCGTCGAAAGGCAAGGCGACGGTCCCGAGAGAGTGATCGCGCCCACCGAGAAGTTGCCATCCATAGACTACTCGCAGCTCGTGCATCCAAGAGCCTGATTAAGTCGACTTTCAACCCTCTGCCACTGAAGGCGAGTGAAACCGCACCCGGTTTCCTCGGGGCATACGCGCGCTGGATACATAGAGGCGAGGAGGTTCCAACCAAGTGCAAACGGCCACAACCGAGAAACTGACCGCTGGCTCGCCCAGCCAAGAAGACATCGAAACCAGGAGGAGCCACGTCAAGAACACGCTGTGTTGCCCGTACTGCGAGAACAACCTCGAAAAGTGGGTTGTGCCGGATTCGCCTTTCAATGAATGGCCAAACGAGTTCTTCTACGTCTGTATGAATGACGAATGCTCCTACTACGTCCAAAGCTGGAGTACAATTGCCGCTCTTGGCGATTTTGGCGCGTATCGCCTGGTGTACGACCCGCTGAAAGACAGGTGTTTTCCCGCTCCGCTTATACGGTCGACCATACCCAGAGGATAGGCGCCGCGCGGTTTCGGCAAAGGAACCCTCGTGAGTCACGTTCCAGAGTCCCGGATACGCAAGGCAAATGATGCGGACTTCGACGCCGAGGGCCAATACGTTTTGTATTGGATGACCGCCTTCCGCCGCACCGAGTGGAATTTCAGCCTGCAACGGGCGGTTGACTGGGCTCGCGATTTGAAGAAACCACTCGTCGTGCTTGAATCGCTCCGTTGTGGCTACCGCTGGGCCTGCGACCGCTTTCACCACTTCGTTGCCCAAGGCATGGCCGACAACGCGGCGATTCTCAAGCGGAAGAACGTGGCGTACTATCCATACCTGGAGCCGAAGGACGGTGCCGGAAAAGGTTTGCTGGCCGCAGTGGCTGAACGTGCGTGCGTCGTGATCGCCGACGACTTTCCCTGTTTCTTCTTGCCGCGAATGACGTCGGCCGCGGCTCTGCAAATCCCCGTTCGCTTCGAGCTTGTCGATTCCAACGGCATTTTGCCCATGCGGGCCGCGGGCAAGGTCTTCTCGCGAGCCTTCGACTTCCGCCGATTTTTGCAGAAAAACTTGCGACCCCATTTGGACGATTTCCCGGAACCGGATCCGTTGGCTGGTGTGCGATTGCCGAAACTCGATTCCCTGCCAGCCGCCATTCGCCGGAAGTGGCCACCAGCGAAGCCAGATGAATTGACCGCCAAACCGCATCTGTTGGCCAAGCTGCCCATCGACCACTCCGTTGCCGTGGCGCCGACCGTTGGCGGGGCCACGGCCGGTCAACAAACGTTACGCGATTTCCTGGATAACAAGCTGGCTGCCTACGAAGTGTCACGCAACGAACCGGAACAGGAAGCGACCAGCGGCTTGTCGCCATACCTGCACTTTGGACACATTTCAGCTCATCAAGTCTTCCATCAGATGATGGAGCGCGACGACTGGACGCCGGACAGGACTGCCGAGAAGGCCAGCGACAGTTCCTCCGGTTGGTGGGGAGCAAGTTCGGGCGTCGAAGCGTTCTTGGACCAGCTAATCACTTGGCGCGAACTGAGCTACAACATGTGCTGGCAGCGAGAAGACTACGATCGTTACGATTCGCTGCCCGATTGGGCCAAGATGACTCTGGCCGATCACGAGAATGATCCGCGTGAATACGTCTATTCGGCCGAGGAATTCGAAGCAGCCGAGACGCACGACGATCTCTGGAATGCAGCCCAGCGTCAACTAACGCGCGAAGGTCGTATCCACAACTATCTGCGAATGCTATGGGGCAAGAAGATACTGGAATGGTCTTCCAGCCCGGAGGAGGCGCTGGCGACCATGATCGCATTGAACAACAAATACGCCCTGGACGGACGCGATCCGACCAGCTACAGCGGCATCTTCTGGTGCCTTGGCCGCTACGACCGGGCCTGGGGCCCCGAACGGCCGATCTTCGGCAAGGTTCGCTATATGAGCAGCGAGAACACGGCCCGCAAGTTCCGCGTCCGAGGCTACATCGAAAAGTATTCTGCATAACGCCGGACGCCTGCTGCGTGGGCAAGGCCCGCTGGAATTCACACTTTAGCGTGTTGTATGTTGTCGAGTTGCCGGAAAGACACGCTAAAGCGTGAACTCCAACGGTCTGTGACCGGCGGCCAGAGTACTAATCGCGTCAAAAATGCTGTACATTGGTTAACATAGCGGGTAACCCCAGCTATTCTAGAGACAGTCCTTGGACGCACTATGTCCGAACCTGCCGATTTGCGGAGATGACGCATGAAGAGCGCCAGAGTATCTGTGTATTGCCCGGCTCTTGTTTTCCGGTTTGTGACCATGTGCCTGTTTCTGCAGATGCTCGGCATAGGCATGGCCGAAGAGGCAAGTCCGGATGCCAAGCCGGGAGATGCGTCGGCCATCGAACTGGTTGGACAACTGGGGGCCGGTTCGTTCGATCAACGCCAGGCGGCGGAGAGCGAGCTTTTGGCTCTCGGGCATGCATCCAAGGCGGTGTTGTTGGAGGGGCTTCAGTCGAACGACTTGCACGTTCGCCGAACATGCCGGCGGTTGCTGGACGAGATACTCGAAGCCGATCTGCGCAAACGGCTCGACGCATTGGTGGCGGATAGCGACGGGACCGGCCAGCACGATCTGCCCGGGTGGAAGCGATATCAGGAAACGGTTGGCAGCGACCCCGAGGCGCGAAAGCTCTATGCCGAGATGCTGAAGACCGAGGGCGGGTTGCTGGAGTCATTTGCCGCAGGCGGAGATGCGGCGTCTTCGGCTCTTCACCTGCGAGTGCGGCAGGTGCGAAGCCTGGTCTACGCGAGAACCGTCCAGCAGCGCCGCTTGCCGGACATCAGCACTTTGGCCGCGATCACGTTCGTCGCGTCCGATCCGACTGCGCGCGGCCTGGCTACGAACGAGTTGAACAACATCATCGGTCTGTACCAGCGGAAGGAGTTCGCCGATAAGGTCAAGCAGAGCAAACCGAATGATGCAGTACGGCGCGTACTCGGCCGATTCATCCTATCGGCGAGCGATACGCGCTTGTCGCGTCAGAGTCTGCAAATGGCGGTTACGCTTCAAATCAAAGAGCCGGGCGTGAGGTTGGCGCTGCGACTGTTGGAGGACGCACCCCAGCAGCAGCAACAGTCGGTGGCCGGAGCGATTGGCGTCGTCGCCTTGCTGGGTGGCAAGGATCTTGCTGGCGCGATTGTTCCTCTGTTGGATGACGAGAGGCAATGCGGAATTCGCATGGTGAACGGAAAACGTCAGGCGACCAATCTCCAAGACGTAGCCGCGGCGTGGTTGGTGAAGCTTACGGATCAAAGCCTGAACGACTATGGCCTTGGGGGCGCCGCAAAATGGTTTGATTCGGTTCGCAGCAATCCGGCCGCGTGCTTCAGTGTTACGAATATCAGATTTGAGAAGGACGAGGACCGGAAGGCGTGTCTCGACAAGCTTCGAACGTGGCTCGCGGACAATCCGCCGTCGACGGTCGAGTTGGAGCCGGCGCCCAAATCGGGCGCAGCGCCGCCGCAACCCGGCAAGGGTGCGCTCGCCAAGCCGGCGCAGCCCGAGAAGAAGGAACCCGACGATCCGAAACATACGGTCGTATTGGCCGACTACTCCGTTGCTCGCCAACTGCGATCGGCGCGAAAACTGGTCGCTGAAAAGGAGTATGGCCGAGTTGCGGCCATCCTGGGCGACATCCTGGCCGCCGAGAAAGACTCGCTGTTTCAACCAGCTCGGTTTTCGGAGGCCTATCGCAGCGTGAAAGCGGAAGCGGCGTCGATCCTCCGTTCTCTGCCGCGAGAAGCAATGGACGAGTACGAGATGCGGTTCGGCCCCGTCGCTAAACACCAACTGAACGAGGCGTTGGACGCCGGCAACATGCAGGCACTGGCTGATGTCGAACGACGATTCTTGTTCACCCAGGCCGGCCGCCAAGCCGCGTATCTCCTGGCGGTCTACCACCGAAGTCGCGGGAAGCCATGGTTGGCTTCGGTGTACCTGCAGCGGCTCGGGCACGTGACGTTCCTGGATCAGGAGCAGCGAGCCCTCCTGCCGCTCGAACTGGCCGTTTGTTGGCTGTTGGCGGGTAGGCCGGATGCTGTGCGCCACGAGCTTGAAGAATGGAAGCAGCAGTGGCCGCGCCGTTCCGTGCAGCTTGGCGGCAAGGAGGTGGCCGTATTCGCCGATAGCGACGACCCGTACCTATGGCTCCAAAAGGCTCTGGCCGTGGGCGGGCAGAAGTCGCGGGACTGGTTCGTCTCGCGTGGCGATATCACGGGATCGAAGGAGTCTGGGGGCGGAGCCTTGTGGCCGGATCCCAAGCCGCTCTTGGCAATGGCCGAGCACACCGTCTTGAAGAAGATCCTGAAACAAATCGGCGACGAACGTCGCGAGAGACGCGTCGGTGCAGTATCTACGCTGGAGTCGCTGGTCATCGGCGATTTACTGATCCAGCGCACGCCTACCGAATTGAAGGCGATCGACCGAGATACGGGACAGTTGCGTTGGCGCTTTCCGGCGGAGAATGCCCTGGAGCACGTGCTGCACTTCGCCAGCACGGGGCAGCGCGATCGTTTCTCCGAGGCGATCAAGAGCGGCTTGGAACGGCGGCTGTGGGAGGACATGTCTTGGGGGGCGCTCAGCAGCAACGGTCGCCTGGTCTTCGCGGTCGAGGATCTCAGTTTCGACTTGGGAGTGGACTACCAGCGGATTGCCACGCGGCTGGACGGTACGCGGCAGTTGGACGCGGGGGCTTATCAGCGCGAGAACGCAATTTCGGCATATGACATCGACACGGGCAAATTGGTCTGGCAAATCGGCGAGGTGTTTGGCGAATCGTCGGCAGAGATTCAAGGCGGACGGTTTCTCGGTCCACCTCTGCCGTTGGGTGATCAACTGTACGCGGTCGTCGATTTTACCGAGGACACTCGGCTATTGATGATTGATGCCGCCGACGGCGGAATTGTGCGTCAGTGGATTCTTCAGATACGCGAAGGCACGCGGCAGAAAAACATCGGAGTCAGCAGCTCGGTCGTCCAAACGCCGCCACCGGTGCGCAACTCGCCTCCCGTATTCGCGGACGGAGTGCTGGTTTGCAGCACTACCGGCGGTGCGTTCGCGGCGGTCGACGTGGTCGACGGCACAACCTTGTGGACGTACGACGCCGGCCCCGAGCCCGCGCCGGTAAAGGGCGGATTCAACATACAGCTTCAACTGCGGGCCATGGGCATCCAGCCACAGGACGATGCAACCGACCGTTGGGCAGCGTCGGCGGCGACGATCGTGCGGGACCGTGTCTTGCTGACGCCTTATGCTTCGGACGAATTGCACTGCGTCGAACTGCAGACGGGACAGCGCGTGTGGAAATCATGGCGTCGGGACGGGTTGTTTGTCGGCGGCCTGTCCGGGGATACGATCGTGGTTGTTGGTCGTTCGGGGCTACGAGGCATTCGCTTGGCCGATGGCGAGACGGCTTGGTCCAAGGAAGTGGCGCCGTTTCCTGCGGGAACCGTACCGGTGGGCCGAGGCTACCTGAGCCAAGGCCGGTATTATGTGCCGCTGACGTCGGGCGAAGTTGCGTCCTTCGATGCCGAAACGGGCCGATTGGTCGGCCGGATCAGGCCGCTGAAACCGATTCGGCTGGGCAATCTTGTTCCGACCGGCGAAATGGTCGTTTCCGTCGGTTTGCACGGCACGGACCGGTTCGCCCTGTTGTCCGAGCGCCGGGCCGAGTTGGACGCGGCGCAGGTCAATGGCGCCGAAGACTCGACCCTAGCCAGAGACCAAGCACGACTGGCGCTGGCCACCGGCGACGTCGGTCGCGCGATCGACCTACTGATCGAGGCGCGAAGATCAGGCGGACAGAAAGAATCGGATGCGCTCCTGCTGGAGTCACTGGTGCAGGGGCTCCGGCAGGCCCCGGAACGTTTCGTCGATCGTGTCGACTTCCTTGACGATCTGATGCGGACCGTTCCGGACAGGACGAACAATTGGTTGGCTCTGGCGGAATCGTTGGCCGAAAACGGTCGGCCCCTGCTGGCTTTGAAGATATACAGCGGCTTGATTGAAAAGCCCAAGTCGCTGGATCAAGTCCAGGCCGTCAGCGCATCACGAACCGTCCGACTAGGGCGTCGAATGGCGATCGGATTGGAAGCATTGCGAGCGAAAACGGACGCTGCGGGAGCGGACGAATTGGGCAGCCGCATCCAGGCCATGCTGGCGGGCGCGGCCACTATCGAGCAACTGAATCAGTACGGAAGTCAGCCTGAGACGGCTGCCAACAGCCTTCGACTGGCCAAACTCGGTGCGACCGACGAGCGATGGATCGAGGCGGATGTGCTGCTGCGGAAGGCGCTGGAACACAGCACATCTGCCGAGGGCGGCGAGGCCATCGGCCAGATTGGTGCACTCCTGGCCGCCGCAAACCGGCCATTGGAAGCTGCCTATTGGAAGGCCACGAATGAACGGTCTGTCGCCGGCGACGAAGGTGCGGCGAGCGGACAGGATGAAACTGTACGCTACGAATCACCGTGGGCGAATTCAGCGATCGAAGTCAGTGAGAAGGCAGTTCCGACGCGCAGTTCCACCGATTCATTGCGCACCGGTCAACGAATGCCGGTATATGTGGACAGTGCCGAGGGTCGAAGGGCGTTCGAACTGTCGGCGACCTATGAAGCCAGGTCAAGGACGCTGACCGGGCTGGATCGCTGGGGGCGAAATCGCTTCCAAATCGTGTTGCCGGAGGCCAAGACGAAAAGCGGAGTCCACATGAACTCGGGCTACGCGTTCATCCACGGCGTAAGTGTTGGGCATCTGTTGGTGTTGTATCGCGGAGACATGGTCGCGACGATCGACTGCCTGGCGGACGAGCCGAAGCTGCTATGGTCGAAAGAAACGGGTGCGGCAATCTCCAGCAGCTCGATGCACATGATGATGATCGCCGCAGCCAGAAATCGCATGCTGGGAGGACGGCCAAATCAGCCGGGTTCGCATTCGCGCGGCATCGCGGCCACAAGCGAATACGTCTGCTTCCAGCGCGGACGAGAACTGATTGCCGTCGACCCGCTGACCGCCAAGTTGCTTTGGTCCCGCGACGATCTACCGGCGGGTTGCGACTTGATCGGCGACCGGGAACGCATCTTCGCCTCGCCGCCGAACGACGAGCAGGCATCCGTGTTCCGCGCGACCGACGGCAAGTTGCTGGAACGGCGCCCGGCGTTGCCGAAGTCCGAGCGTTTGACGGTACTAGGCGGATCGCTGCTCCGATGGGAAGCAGACGCCAAGCCACCGCGCTGCGGCCTATTCGATCCGTGGAATCAGCAGTACGTCTGGCAACGCGAACTTGGTGCCGACACGCTACTGGCCATGGCGGGCAATTCCGCCGTGGGAATCGTCGACCCGACAGGCACCGTCACCTTGCTGGATGTAGCCGACGGGACCGAAAGACTGTCCGGAAAAGTCGATCCGCTGAAGAAGCTCGATGACGTGACCTTTCTCCAATTCGACGACGTCGTTGTCCTCGCCACTAACGTGCCGGACGACGATAACCTGGGACGGATGATCGCCATGCGAGGCTTTGGCGGGGGGAAGATGGTCAATGGCAAGCTGTTCGGTCTGGATGCCGCGAGCGGCAAACTACTCTGGTCCACGCCAATTGCCAACCAACAGTTGCGCGTAGATCAACCGTCCGGCGTTCCGATACTGATTGGATGCAACCGCTATCAGAAGCGGGTCAAACTGAAGAACAATTCGACGCGAAGCGAGCCACCTCAACTTCTGCTGAAGTGCATCGACTGTCGTGACGGCAAGATCCTCCACGAGAGTGCGGCAAAGAACTCTTATTGGGCCAACTATAACTTCTCGGCAGACCCCAAGGCCCGCAAAGTCGTGGTCGAGGTGGCCGACCGAATCGTCCAACTGCAATTCGTGGCCAAGTCGGAGTAGGTGTATGGCTCGTCGGCCGGTGGTTCTGTTTGACGTGATGGATACGTTGGTCACCGATCCTTACTATCGCGCCATGCCGGCTTTCTTTGGAATGAGCCGCAAGGAGCTGCGAAAAGCCATACATCAGACCTCTTGGATTGAATTCGAGGAAGGCCATATCAGCCAAGCCGAGTACCTCGCTCGGTTTTTTGATGATGGCCGACCCGTCGACGGTGACGCTCTCGACGCTTGCTTGAAAGACGCGTATGGCTGGGTAGACGGCGCGGAGCAGTTGCTGGCGGATCTGCAGGATGCTGGCTACGAAATGCACGCCTTTTCGAACTACTCGGTCTGGTATCGCATCATCGAGGAGAAGCTGCGGCTATCCCGATACCTCCAATGGTCGTTCGTGTCGTGTCTGACCGGTCTGCGAAAGCCCGCGCAAGAGGCATATCAGGCCGCAGCCGAAACGCTGCAAGTCGACGTGGGTGACTGCCTCCTGATCGACGACCGAACGGTGAATGTCGACGCGGCCCGAGAGTTCGGTTTGGATGCGATACTGGTAGAATCCTCGGCCCAAGTCCGAGCAGAATTGTCTCGCCGCCGAATCCTCGATGCGTAGTTGCAGGCGATTCCAACGGGAGAATCCGCCAATACTGAACATCAGCGGCGAACGTACCTACCGGCCAAACACCGAAATTATTTCCCCCGCGATCCTCAGGCTCGCCAGGGCCGTTTGCGGTTGCTGAGCTTTGGCAAGGCATCGACGGCGATCTTGACGTCGGTCTCGACCTGGAAGTCGAACATTCCGGCGATGACGAAATCAGCCCCGTGACGATAGGCGTGAGGAAA
Organism: Pirellulaceae bacterium; assembly: GCA_016784735.1. Lineage (GTDB taxonomy): Bacteria > Planctomycetota > Planctomycetia > Pirellulales > Pirellulaceae > JADHUC01. Next base: position 15,497 of record JADHUC010000169.1, read on the forward strand.
TGCGAGTCGCGGTGTGATGGCACCGGCCGCCATCACCTTGAACGCCACCCATGGCTTTTCGACCGTTTCCATGAAGGCCGCCGTCTCCTCGGGATTGTTGCACCACATGTTGTCATACGGTGCGTCGTGATCGGACGGATCTCCGCGCCTCATCCAATCATAATCTTTGCGCTTTTCCTCGGGCGTGGCCGACCAGTAGCGGTCGGCGTGGAAGGTTTTGACGTAGAAATCGGGATCGACTTTGTCTTTCTCGCAAGCCATGGGCATGTTCAGCGAGTGACCGCCGACTCCGGCCGGTACCCCTTCGGCTTTGATCAAGTCGACCATCTGCCCGATCGCGTCGGTCGTGCCGCCTCGCATCATGTGCGAGTCGGTCGTGCCCCCGTGCGAATACAGCAGCGTGGCGCCCATGTCCACTTGGCGTTTGACCTCCTCGGCCATTTTGGCCTTGTCTTGGATCAACGGGATACAGACCATGGTCTGGATCTTTGTGTCGTGATTCTCGTTGTATTTCAGCACCACGTCCCAGCACCTGGGGTCGATCTGGATCGTATTGATGCCGCACACCTGGCACAGTTCCAGCGTCTCGATGACTTTTGCTTCGGTGTTGTAGGAGGTGAACAGCTTCGAGGCGTACATCAGGTCGCGACTATGGGCCCATCCGCCAATCAAGTTGCCGCCGATGAAGAGCCGGCTGAGGGACACGTCGCAGATCTTACCGCACGGCAGGCTTCCGGGTGGAATGTCGGTCTTTGGCTTTTCGGTCTGAGTCGTCTGAGCGCTCCCGTCCTCGATTGCGGCCGCCAGGACTTTTTCCTCGATGCTGCTGTACGCCGCTCCGATTCCAGCCGCTCCCAAAACACCCCTAGCCAGGAAACACCGACGGTCTGTCTTATCTGCCATTGCTGGATACCCTTGATTGCTTGACGTGCGAACCGATCGACTCTGTCAGTCTACGCTTAGACTAATCTTACCAGATAACAGTCATTTCCGCGACGCTTGTATCAGGATTTTTTTATGCGTTTGTGACTTGCACGCCGGCGGCAGTGCCGGCGGAGCAGGACCGGTTCCTGCCCTGCTGGACCATGCTTAGCTCGCACGGATGTACTATTCACTCGACACGCGAATCGAGCTGGGACCTGTTCGTAATCCCGCCTTCAGGCGGTCTTTCTTCAGGCGTTTTCCATCACGGCGCCGCGGATCATCGCCCTTCGCACTTCACGAGCCGCCGCCGCGTGCCCCGTTTTTCACCAGTCAGGCGAACTGCTAAGATCTCAGTTCAAAGTGACCGTGAACGGCCAAACCGTCGAGGCGTCGTTAAGACGCCAGCTAGACGCCATCGACTGGATCGGTTACGCAATCAACAGCGTCAACGCAGACTTCAGCCAGATTGAGATCACGAAGCCGTGATTCTCGCTCGCCAGGAGGTTTCCCGTGGCGAAGAAGAAAAAACTGTCACCGAAATATCAAGTGTGGATCGACGCGCGAAAGCGGTTTCACTTGTCCCATGTCCACATTCAAATGGCCCGCGAACTCGGCATGAACCCTAAGAAGTTCGGTAGCTTGGCCAATCACAACCAACAGCCGTGGAAAGCGCCCCTTCCGGTCTACATCGAAAAACTGTATCTAAAGCGTTTCGGGAAAAGCCGTCCGGACGACGTCCGGTCGATCGAGCAGATGGTGAAAGACAAGAAACGCAAGCAGGCCGAACGCAAGGAGCGGAAACGGCAGGAACAGGAATCGGCCCCGCCAGACGTGCCGGACGACTCGTGAAAGTGCAAGCGGCCATCAACGTTGGTTGGACAACCTCACGATCTCCGTGTCTTACGCGACCTATCCAGGTTGATGTTTCAGAACTGCCGTTCTATGATTGTCTGTTGAAGAGGACACGATCATGAGTACAGTCGAACCGATCGAAGTTATCCACCCGCACGTCGAACGCAGGTCTGGAATTCAGGGCGGACGGCCGGTCATCAAAGGCACACGATTTCCCGTAAGCTCGATCGTGCAAAACCATCGCCGCGGGCTTTCGGTCGATGAGATTCTTCGCGAGTTTCCGCACTTGCAGCCTGCCCAGGTGTACGACGCCCTATCCTACTACTACGATCATCGTGAGCAGATTGACCGGGAAATCGAGAAACTGACGGATCTGGAACGGGTCGCCCAAAATCATCCCCCAACGCTGCAGCCGACCGATGACACCTGTCAAGGTTTACCTCGATGAAGACGTCCATCACCTAATCGCTCACGCTTTACGGCTTCGCGGCTGGGATGCCCTTACGACGATCGCGGCGGGCCGCCAGGGTTCGAGCGACCTGGAACAGCTACGATTTGCAGCCGAAAACGGCTACGCCATTCTAACGTACAACGTTTCCGATTTCCCGCGACTGCACTACGAGATCATTGACGCAGACGACCACGGCGGAATTGTCGTCGCCACACAAGACGACCCGAGTGCCAATGCCCGGACGTTGCTTTCTCTTCTGAGTGCATTTTCGTCCGAAGATATCGCCGATCAACTGATCTTCCTCAACAACTGGATGTGACACTGGACGTCTCGAATGGCGTCGGTTCACGGCTTTCGATTGGCCTGCGCGTAGTGTTGGCCTACTTCATCGGCCGTCAGGGCCCGGTCGTACACGGCCACTTCGTCGACCTTGCCGGCAAAGCTGGCGAAGTTGTCGTTGCGACCGCCGATGAATAGGTGTTCGGCGCCGCGCGGCTCGGCGATGTCGACTTCGCCGGTGATCTCCGGCTCTGGATTGCCGTCCAGATAGAGGGTGACTTTACGTCCGTCTCGGATCAGCACGACGTGGTACCACCGCTTCAGATCGAGCCGCGTACTGCCCTCGAGCATCTGCCCCAGTTCGTTGCCGTTGAAGAAGAATAGCCGATCGGTCGCGCCTGCCGTGCCGCCGATACCCAGATGATCGCCTGGGGCATCTTCGGCACCGTCAACGCCGCGGGAGAATAAGTAACCGGCGACTTGTCGAACGTCTCCCGGCATACCGTTATAGAACCACATCTCGACTGAGTACGTGCGCCCCAGATCCTTGACGGCCGCTCTCATTCGACCGCCGGCAAAGTGTGCGCAACGGTTGATCGTCCCTCGATCGGAGAATCCTGGTCGTGGTGGTCCGTTCAGATAGAAAGCCACCCCTTCCTCGTATGCTCCATGATTCTCTTTGCCGCTGTCGTCCACGGCCGTTGGCCCGCCGAACTCCGACATGCGCCAATAGGCAACCGGGCCGGACGCCAAGATCGCTCTAGCGTAGCCGCCGTGCGTGTGGACGACTTCACGGCGCTTTTTGTCCGAGACTCGCTCCAGCAGGCCGAGCACGGCGTCCACGATCTTCGCTTCGGCCTGTTCCTCTAACCCGGCCGTTCGGGCTTCCCACGTGCTGTAGCCGCCCAGGAAATGTTGCTCGGGCGGCGGGATGTAGCCTTCTTCGCCGTTGGCCAACGTGATGTTGAACGTCGGATCTAGCGGACTTTGGGCTTTGATCTTCAAACCGCTAATGCCATACACCTCGCACGGGATCGCTGTGATGCCGATATCTCCAATGCGCAATGCTTGCAGCTTCAACTCCGCCGTCGGGTCTGCCTCAAGGTAGATCTGCTCGCGAGCGAAGATCTCGGGACGGTTCTTCGGCGGCCGGTCGACCACGGCGATCATCATCTGCTTGGCCCAAGCCAGTCGCTCCGCATCCGGCACGCGACGGCCGAGCGGGAGTACTGCTTCGGCCATGGCCAGAGTGACCGAGTCCCGATATTCGATCTTCTCGTACGCCTCGAACGCCACCTTCGCAACGCCGCCGGCGTATGTGTCGATGTCCAAATCCGGCTTGGGGCGGCTGTAGTCCATGTACATCTGGTCCCCGCTAGTGCCCTGCGACATCATGGCCACAAACGGCGGCTCTCGGTCGTCCACGCCGATCAATTTTGTGATGTGCTGCACAAAACGGCCGTAGTAGCCGGCCGAGATTGGCGTGGCGTGGAAGTAGTGCATCGAGTAGTTGGCCAAAAGAGCGATGGGCCGGCCCTCGCACGACTGAATCGACACTAACGATAGATCCGCATCGACCGGCCCTGCGGGACCGACCGCTGCGGGGTCCTGATACGCTGGACACATTTTCGCCCGTTCCCGCCGCTGCCCAAAAGGGTCGGTTCCGATCCTGTCGGGTCGCATGATCCACCGCCGAGAATGCGTGTGTTCCGGTGCCTTGACCACCGTCCAGCCGATTTGCGCCGGCGCAAGATTCTCGGCGGCGAGTCGAATCCCCTCGGCGATCCGCCCAGGCAGATACTCCACGTAGTGCGGATCCACGCCACTGCCCAGCGCTGGCAAAACCGACGGTGCGGAATGGGTGTGCGTAGCCGAAGCGAGCATGCGGTCCGTGGGGATGTCCGTCAATTCGTGGGCGAGCCGCTTTGCACGGTCGATCAGGTCACGCGGCATCACGCAGATGTCCACGACGACGATCGCCACTCGTGTGTTACCGTCGTCCAGCACCAGGCATCGAGCGTGGAGAGGGTCGTGGACTACGTTAACGGTTCGTTCGAAGGTGTACCCGTTGACGATCGCCGGCAGCGTCTTGGGCGAAACGTCGATCGCGTAAGCTCCGGCGCGAAATGCTACTTCACTCGACGGCGACGCGTCTGCCGCGCTGGTGTTTGCTACACTGCCGCCCGGCATCAGTCCGAATACCGCGCAAGCAACGGCCAAGAAGGCACAGCAATTGGCTTGTCGACTCATCAGTGCACTCCGTTTCTCGCTTGGCTTGGCCCCTCCGCCAACTGTATCTGAAGACTGTCGACCGCGTCAAGGTTTTGATCCTGGTTGGGACACGTGACGTTCCACGCGGTCGGCCATGATTATCACCAGAAGGACGACGGCAGATACTCCGGCCACCACGTTACCAAGCAGAAGGCAGAGTAGCTGACCGACGGCAACTCGTTTCATCCCGCGCCCGGCCCGAGATACCCCACAAATAAGTGAGTACAAACCGACGACCAGTTGCGGCACGCCCCAGAGAGACCAACCAGGAGCGTGAAACATAATGGCCATGGTCCGAACGATGATGTAAGCCCCGCTGAGAATCATCAGCCCCCACGCGAACTTGATCCCGCCCGATACCGGAGTCGGTGGTGCTCGCGAGTGAAGAATCGCGCGCCGTCTCGCGATTCCCCAACATATTCCCCAGGCAATGAATCCGCAGGCGAGTATCAGAGCATGGATCCAACGGGACGTAGACATCATGACGGTGCTGACGGTCCCGGTTTCAATATCGCACAGGGTCAGTCCGTGGAACTCACATCCCCTGGCGTACCTCAGCCCGTCGTGGGATAGGGCCTCGAACACCGGCGTCCTAAAGGCAGTCGAACGGAAAAGCCCGTCGGCCATCCCCCATATCGCCAAGCGACGATCGGGCAACCGAAGGGTCGTCTGCCACCTCGGATCAGGCAAATGCCATCCGAGTTCGACGCTTTGGACGGGCTGCTTGGTCGCGATGTCGTACAGAACTACCTTGTCATTCAGGACCACAGCCACTCGTTTGCCGTCTTCCGTCAGCCTGAGCAAATTCGGATCGACGCGCCCTCTCCGGTGTCCAAAGTGCCCCGGCGATAGCTGCCAAAGCAAAGCCAGACTGGAGCTATCGTAAGCGCGAACGACGTCCTCACCTTCCCCGGCCGGATTCGCACCATCGATAGACGCGTGAAGCACCAACGTCCGACCATCGGCACTAAAGGCGGCGGTACCGTAGCCATGCCTGTCCAAGAGAACCGCCTTTCCAGTTGCCAGATCGACGAGTTCCAAACCGCTGCCGGATCGCACACCAACCAACTGATTACCGTCGGGAGACAGCGCGAGCAAAGGCTCAAGGCCCGCGCCCACTTTGACTTGCTTTGCATCTCCTGGTTCACGTAAATCGAAGACTTCCACGACGGAGACCCCGAAGTCGGGAAGAATGACAAGATTCCCCGCTTTGGCAACGAAGCCGCAATGGGCGGTGACATACCCCGGCACCTCGGCCAACTGGGCGTGACGTCCAGTGTCGAGGTCCCAGATCTTCAACCGCGAAAAGGCCCCTTGCCGCGGGTCAAACACCTGGGCATACGCGATCTTGCGATCTTCCACGAAGCGGACCGCAGGATCGGAGAAACCGATACCGAGCTGCGTTTCGGTGATCAGCCGTGGTTGCGGTCGAGAAACATCCCAGATCTGGACCCAGCCCGAGCAGTATGACACGGCCAGCACCTTGTCGTCCGGCGAGAACTCCACGTGGTTCACCGCAGTCACGCGTTCGACGCTCCGCAACGCCAAGGGCAGGCCCACGACAAGCGCACACAACGTCACAAGCAGAAGCAATTGTAGGACCGTCAACCGAGGACATCGCATGGCTTTGTAGTGTCGTGTCTCCTCAGCACTCTCTTTGACGGACAGCTGGCGCGTATCCGATGCGCCAGCCTATCATATCCTGCGCGACGCGGGAGAATAGCAGCAGTGCAATCCTCCAGTGGGCGACAACGCTGCGACGTCTGACAAAAGGACTGTGATATCGGGCAGCGTCTCAAGGAATCCGGATTTAGCTGTTCCGCGCCTCCCGTTGCACCAAATCTCACAGCCATCAAGTCAATATGGTTCAACACGACCCGTTCGGCCGATAGAATGGAGAGAGAATGATCCCATCATTCGACGAACACGGCTACCTCCCACCAGGGATTCACCAGGCCACACTGGAAGAGATCGAGGTTCGCTTTGGCAGGCAGTCCGAGATGCGACGAGTGCAAATGGATTCACTCAGATGGCTGGTGGATCTGGTGAAACAAGCAGGCATTGAACGGTTGATCATCAATGGCAGCTTCGTCACAGACGCGGCAGAGCCAAACGATGTGGATTGTGTGTTGCTGACTTCCCCAGACTTTCCCCACGATCAGGTCGCGGGGAGAGAGTTGTTAGACGGTTTGCCGTTCTTAGATATCGAAATGGTCGAGCCGCGGGACTTTGGTATTCTGGTTGATCAGGTATTTGCCACTGATCGCGACGCAATCCCGAAAGGCGTTGTAGAGGTCGTTTTATGAGCATCCAAACTCGCCAACAGTTGGAGAACACTCAAAAGAAACTGCGTTTGCTCGAAGAGCGGTGTCAGGAACTGGATACGGAGCCAGCGGCAAACCCACACGTCCGCGAGCTGACCCGACGGTCGCTTAGGAAGCTAATTAACCAGATGAAGGAAGAAGTCGCCTGCTTTGAAAGCCGTAGCCCTGCTCCGGTGAGCAAGGGCTAAGCTTCTCCTGTTCCGTCGTAGCCCACGGTAACGAGACAGTCTCATGCGTCGAGACCAATGAAACTGACGTTTCGCTACAGTCTCCGCTCGATGTTGCTGGCCATCACGTTGTGGTCCGTTCTCCTGGTCGGCTTCATTCAATGGGGAATGGTCGAGGCACTGGACCTGGCGTTGCTGGTCCTCAGCCCATTGGTCCTTTTCGCTTATCTCCACCGCGAGGACACCGTCCAGCGGCGCATTGCGTCCGGCACATTGGCGATCCTTCACGTGCTGGCCACCGTGGCCGCGGTTGTGGTCGCGTACTGGGTGACGCGCGTCGAAGGAGGCTGGGTGGGCGTCTTGACTTGGGTGATCGCGTGGGTACTGATGTTCCCGTTGGCCCTGATCCACCACTTCGTCTGCCGGTTTTGTGGTTGGCATTCAGGACTGGCTCAACCGGGCACGTTCTTGCTGGTCGTGGTCCTCAACACACTGCTGTGGTCCCACGTCTGGCGATGGTACGGAGGAAGACGGAAGGGCAAGGGAATGGAGGCAGGGGAATAGCTTATGCTCCGCGCGGTCAGGCATGTCCGTTGGAGTCCCGGCTTCAGCCAGCTCCTTCCGCCTAAAGGTGGGGTTTGAGCTTGACTCGCACCCACTGGGCAGCAATAACCAGTTCCGTGGATTTGCCATAAGCGATCCCACCAATGCCAAGACTTCAGACTTAACTTGTCGCAATCTAATCGTAAACCGGAGGCTTGCGGCTGAACACGTCATTCTCGTCCCCGAGCAGTATAGCATGAACTACTTTGCCCACGGTCGCAGTTTTGTCGACGATCCCTACTTCCTCACGGGCACGGCCGTTCCCGATTGGTTGAGTGTCGTCGACCGTGGGATGCGAGCCAAGTCGAAATCGGCCAAGCTCTACCTGGATCACGACGACAGGCGCGTGTCTGCGCTGGCTGCCGGCATCGTGCGTCATCATCACGACGACCGCTGGTTTCACCGGACGCGGGCCTTTGCGGAACTGAGTCTTCAATTCACCGAACGGGTTCGCGACGTTCTGCCGGGCGACGATGGCTTTCGCCCCAGCTTCCTGGGGCATATCCTGGTCGAGTTACTGCTCGACGCGGAATTGATCGCCGAAGCCCCCGATCGTTTGGACGCGTACTATGCGGCGTTCGACCAGATCGACGTGCAATTTGTCGCCGACACCATCAATTCCATGGCAACTCGCCGATCGGATCGTCTGGCCGGCTTGATCCCGGTGTTTTGTTCCCAGAGGTTCTTGTACGATTATGTCCAGGATGAGAAACTGCTTTGGCGGCTGAATCACGTCATGCGGCGAGTGAAACTGCCGCGGTTGCCCGACCGGTTCCTTGACATTCTCCCTGACGCCAGGCAGTGCGTGCACGAGCGTCGGGGCGAGTTGCTGGTTGGCCACGAGGACCATCGAGACGAACAGGAGAAAGAAACATGAAATTCGGTATGAATCTGTTGCTGTGGGCGGGTGAGTTGAACGAGGACATGATGCCGCTACTCCAGTCGCTAAAGGAGATGGGGTTCGACGGAGTCGAACTGCCGCTGTTCAATACGGATCTGGACTACGCCGAATGGGGACGGCGTCTGGACGACTTGGGACTGGAGCGGACGGCCGTGACCGTCCGTAGCGAAGAGGATAACCCGATCAGTCCCGATGCGGCCGTTCGTGCCAAGGGCATCGAGAACACCAAGACGGCGATTGATTGCTGCCAGGCTGCCGGTGCCACGGCGCTGGTGGGCCCCTACCATTCGGCGCTGGGCTTCTTCAGCGGCCAAGGCCCGACCAAGGACGAATGGAAGTGGGCCGTAGATAGCATGAGGCCGGTGGCAGAGCATGCCGGGCAGGCGGGTGTGACGCTGGGAGTCGAGGCGTTGAATCGTTTCGAGTGCTACTTCCTGAATACACATGCCGATTCGGCTCGATTCGCACGCGAAGTCGATCATCCGAACTGCAAGGTGATGTACGACACGTTCCACGCCCACATCGAAGAGAAGAATATCCCTCAGGCACTGCGCGACTGTGCGGACGTGCTTTGCCACGTCCACATATCGGAAAACGATCGTAGCACGCCGGGCACAGGAAACGTACGCTGGGCCGAGAATTTTGACACGCTCAAGGAGATCGGCTACGACGGCTGGATGATGGTCGAAGCTTTCGGGCTAGCCTTGAAGGAACTGGTGGCCGCCACCAAGATCTGGCGCCGCATGTACGACACCGAAGACCAACTCGCCCGCGACGCTGTGACGTTCATGAAAGCGGAAGTCGCCAAACGCTGGTAGACATGCGCACTCGAAGTCTCCTTCTCGCGTTGTCTCTCCTTGCCTTCTCGTCCGCAGGCCGTGACTCTGCGGGCGCCGAACCGGATCGTCGGAAGCCCTTTTTCGATGCCAGAAAGCAGCGTTCGGAGTATGCCGGTCCGGGCCGCGAGACGTCGACATCCGAGGAGGAAGTCGAAGAGGTATTGATCGGCTACTTCGGCCCAAGCGACCCTGACGATCCGATCGGCGGAGATCTGTGGAAGGCGGCGCAGTTGGCCATTGCGCAGGTCAACAGCAAGGGCGGTTACCGCGGAAAGCCATTCCGACTGGTCCCGGCCTGGTCGGAGAATCCGTGGGGCACCGGCGTAAAGCTGGTAACCCGGCTCGCCTATGACCAGCGGGTATGGGCGATCGTCGGAGGCATCGACGGCCCCACAACGCACTTGGCGGAACAAGTGGTCGCCAAAGCACGTTTGCCGCTGGTCAGCCCCATCAGCACCGACAAGACGGTCAATCTGGCCAATGTGCCGTGGATGTTTTCGCTGGCGCCCGGAGACCATCTGCTGGCACCGCCACTGGCCGCCGAGATCGCCGCTCGCATCGGCGATGGGCACTTCATGATCGTCTCCGCCGACGATCACGATTCACGATTGCTGAACGTCGA
>JADHUC010000170.1 GCA_016784735.1 Pirellulaceae bacterium
TCCCGAGGCTCGTCACCACTCCCAGGTCCCGCTCGGCAAGCGGGACCTACTCTTCTTACCAGCCCTCCGGCAGATCGACGAAGTAGCCGGCAATCCACTTTCCCTCTGGGCGGATTTCATAGTCGACGATCAAACGGCGACGCTTGCCAACGGCGACCGATACGGGATAACTGGCGTCGGCAATCGGGCGACCGTCCGGGCGGTACTGGTAGCACAGGAGCCGGTCCTCGATGTCCCAGCGGCGGAAATCGGAGTCGTCGGTCATCACCATCGAAACTGAGATCATCCGCCGGTCGGCATAGGTCAAGATCGGCGTGCTGCCGTGGCGATCCAGGTGCGCGGGCGAGGTGGATCGGGCGTCTCGCACGTTCGTCTTCACTGCCTCGTCCCAGGTGCGGCCACCGTCGCGGCTTTCCGTCTTCCAGAAGTAGCCGTCTCGAACGCCGTTCTCGCGAATGATGCCCACGATCCGTCCCGGTTCGACCTCCAGCACAACCCATTCGTCTCCGACGAATCCCTGCCGGTTGGCTATCTCGGAAAGTTCCCACGTTCTTCCACCGTCCGACGAACGGGCCGCGATCGAACCGTTTCCCGGGGCCTTGTAGATGGGAATTAGCAGATCGCCCGAGGCCAAGACGATCGGCGCCCCGCGAGTGCGGGCGTTCAATTCGTCGATCGGCTGCGGCCGCGCCCAGGTACTGCCACCATCTCCGGAACAAATCGTCATCGTCCGCGACACCAGATCCTTGGTGTAGGTGTTGTAGCAGACCATCAATCGCCCGTCGGGCAGTTGTGTGACCGCTGCGTTCCGATCGTCGACTCCGGGCTCGTCGACCACCGTACGCGCCGGTGCCCACGTCTGGCCGTCGTCTTGGCTGAACGTCCCCATTATCTTGCCTGTGGGCGAAAACCCGTGGACGCCGTCGTCGCGAAAAACGCAGACGAGCCGCTCTTTACCGGCGCGAGCGACCCACGGCCATCCAGGGTAGCCGCCGCGATATACGATTACGTCAGGCTTGCTCTTGACGCCTGTGGCCGGTTCGGCCGCTGAAGCCTTCCGTGTGAGCGGCCCGCCGTTGCCCCCCAGCGTCATTACCGTGGTACAGCATGCAGTTCGGCGAAGAAAATCACGACGTTTCAGATTACCACTCATCGATTCTCTCCCACGTGGCGCACGTTTCTAACGTGCCTACAAACGATACGGCACGTTGGAAACGTGCCCCACCATGCTACAATTCTATGCTGTATCGGTCCGATCGTCGCTGATCGACGATCCTCACGCAATGCCCTACTTAATCATCCTGCACGTTACCAACAATGCTTCGCCGTGTCGCCGAATCGACAATCCGTTGGCTGAAACGCGTGATTACGCAACCGCGGGAGGAGTTGGACCGCTGGCAGGCGGCGGTTCGCTTTGCCCACGATTTGGGACGTTTCGGGGCCCGGCAACTGCAGCACGATCGGGCTCAGCAGATGGCGGCGGCCCTGTCGTTTCGGACTCTGTTTGGCCTGCTGCCCGTGCTGGTGGTTGCGACCATACTGGTCAAAGCGTTGGGCACGCAAGAGAGTTTCGTTGAGCCCTTGGACAAAACGCTCGAGTTCTGGGGCCTGGACGACGTTCACATCGTGCCGCCGACCGGCGTCGAGGGCGGCACCACGACCTTGGGCGTATGGCTGCACGAGCGGGTGCGCGAAGCCATAGAAAACGTGAACGTGGCCGCGATCGGTTGGGTCGGGGTGGTCATCACGATCTATGCGGCGATCAGCCTGGTTGTGACCATCGAAAACTGCTTCAACGTCATCTATCGAGCTTCACAGGGCCGTCTGTGGAAGTACCGCGTGCCGTTGTACTGGTTCCTGTTGACGATCAGCCCACTGATCCTTGCCAGCAGCACTTATGTCAATACTCGCTTCGAACAACTGCTGCAGGGGCTCGACACGTATCAATGGCTGACGACGTCGGTAGGCGTGCTGTGGAGCCTCTTCGCGATTTGGCTATTGATGCTTACGGTTTATATGCTATTCCCGAACACCAAGGTCCATTGGCGGCCGGCGATGATCGGGGCGCTGGTCTCGACGATCTTGCTGGAGATCGGCAAACGAACGATGGGCATGTATCTGGCGAATGCCCTGTCGATAAGTCAATTGTACGGTTCGCTGGGCTTGATCCCTCTGTTCATGTTTTGGGTTTACCTGATGTGGCTAGCGGTGCTGTTCGGTCTGCAGGTCAGTTCGACATTACAGCACTTGCACGGTCGACAGCTTGCGGAACTGGAACAGCAGCAACGGGACTCCACGATCATCGACCCTGCCGTAGTCCCCGTGATCATGAAGGCGATCGGCGAGCGATTCCGAGAAGGACAAACGACGAGCATCCAACACATCGCCAGCGTCACGGGACTTCCCGATACGGTTACCGAGCGGATTGTCGACCAACTCGCCGTCGCCGGGCTGCTTCACCGAGTCGCCGATTCCGACCGCAACATCGCGTTGAGCCGCCCGCCGCAGGAGATCCCGGTCCAACAGTTGCTTGACATCGCCTTCAAGTCAGCCGATTTGGCCGTGGACGAGCCGGGCGCTTCCCAATTGCTGGACAGCTTGCGCGCCGCTCAAAAGGATGCGACCGCCGGCGCGACCCTGGCGACACTGTTGGATAACGGGGCAGAAGCCTGATCCGGCATCACCGCAATGACACCGATGAAATGCGTCGGCTGTCTGTATCGCCTCACGATGGTTGAGCACACTCCAAAACCGTCGCGCGCCATTGCGCTGTCCCGACTTTTCAGAAATGACTCCTGACCCCTTAGCCAAAAATTAGGCCACCGCGTAGTCGGTCAGCTTGCGTTGTTGGGGACGGTAGAACGCCAGCACGATGTCCTCCTTGGGAATGCCGGCTTCCACTAGTTCGACCGCGAATCCCCTCTCGGTGCCGTCTTTCTCGATCCAGACCTTGCCGTCACGCAGACGCAAATGGGCGAACAGGCAATGGACGCGCCCCTTTTCTCCCCAACCGACGTCCAGCAGCAGGTAGTCGTCCCGCTCGCGGTCCACGACAAGTCTTGTTTCGACCGGGCGACCGGGCGGGTGCGCGGGATGATCGCGCAATACCTGCTCTAACAATTGGCGATATTCATTCATTCGATCCATTGCACCACCTCCGCTTGTTCAGGCTCGAACACCAGCAGTTTGACTCGCTGATCGGCAAGCACGCCTCTCACGGTCGCCTGACCAAGAAAATCCTCGTACACGTCTAGGGCCACGGCCAAGAATACATCTCGCCGTTCCCTCTTTTGTTTCAGCAGCGAGCGATAAAGACCGTACTGTCCCAACGCCTGCTCCAAATCTGCGACGGGAGACGGGCCGCCGAACACCTTGATTTCCACCACGATCCGACGACCGCTTTTCTCTGCCGCGAACAGTTTCTCCGCACCGAGATCTGCGAAAACTCACAGATCCTCAACTTCGATCACGAATGGATCGTCCGTAATCGCCCAATCGTCCTTGATGAGGGCTTCCTTAACAACATGGTGGTGAAAGTCGCGAGCCGGCATGCGTTAACTCCAAGATGTGTTTATTTTACCAGCGGCCAACATCCTGTGGCCAGTGCAGCACTTAGGCGAACAAGGAAAATTCGGCGCAGCCGCCGGAACACCCGCAATGTCACGGGCGGCGTAAATGGCAGCCGATTCCTCACCTTCGGAAGAGGCGTCGAACGGGCTTGGGAGAGGACGGAAGTCCGTAGTCTCAGTGAATCTTAGCGGGATGGTCGATTGCTCGCCCCCGCGCCCACGAAATCGCATTTTGCCGTGAAATCGGCGGAAACTCTGTGTAAAATCGAACTTATGGGTGTTGCGAGGCTACCGCGACGCTGGCCTCGACATTAGATTATGGTAGCGTGGATCTGTGGCGATGTGGGTGTCGATGGTGCCCACGGATCTTCTTTGTGGCTTGGCGGACAGAGGGTGGCAGCGGAACGGACTAGCGTCCGTTTACACCATGGCCAAAGTCTCAGCAAGAAAGTTCCTCGAACTGCTCCAACATAGCAAACTGTTGGAAAGGGACGAGATCAAGCGCACGCTGGCGGACTGCAAACAACAGCGAGGCGGGAGTTTGCCGCCCGATCCCGAAGAGTTGGCGGACTGGTTCGTCAAGGCCGAAGTGCTTACACGCTGGCACCGCGACAAGCTTCTTGATGGGCGTTACAAAGGCTTCTTCCTGGGCAAATACAAACTGCTGGGCCACATCGGCACCGGCGGCATGAGCCGTGTGTATCTGGCCGAGCACACGATTATGCGTCGCCTGCGAGCGATCAAGATTCTGCCCCGCCACCGCATCGGCGACAGTTCTTATCTGGGCCGGTTCTACCAAGAGGCCGAAGCGATCGCCAAACTGGATCACCGCAACATTGTCCGCGCTTACGATGTGGACAACGAAGGCAAGACGCACTACATCGTGATGGAATATGCCCAGGGCAAGGACTTGCAGGTGATCGTCGATCGGGACGGCCTGCCGGATTATGAAAAGGCGGCTGGCTACATCATTCAGGCGGCCAAGGGGCTGCAGCATGCGCACGACAGCGGGCTGATCCATCGTGACATGAAGCCGGCGAATCTGCTGCTGGACGAAGAAGGCGTCATCAAGATCCTCGACATGGGGCTGGCATTGTTTTCGGACGACGATCGCGCCTCGTTGACGCTTGCTCACAAGGATAACGTACTCGGCACAGCAGACTACCTCGCGCCGGAACAGGCGTTGGACAGCCACGGAGTGGATGGTCGCGCGGATATCTACGGCCTGGGATGTACGCTCTATTTCTTGTTGACGGGGCATCCGCCATTCTGCGAGGGTTCGCCGGCGCAACGGCTGGCCATGCACCTGAAGAAGATGCCTCGGGATCCCCGCAAGGAACGATCGAACTGCCCTACGGCGTTGTGCCGCATCTGCTTCAAGATGATGCGGAAGAAGCCGGAAGAGCGGTATCAGACGATGCGCGATGTGGCCCAGGCATTGGATGCCTGGCTGGCCCAGCGGAAGCAGGAGCGCGCCGGCGGGGCGCGAGAAATGGTCGCGCAGGCTTCCACGACCGCCTCGAAGTCATCTTCAGCCTCGAGCGGCAAGAAGGGCGCCGGGCCAAGTTCCTCGAAATCGACTCCGCCCAAGAGACGACGCCCACCCAGTTCCGCTCCGTCGCGACGCGAATCGCCTCGGCCGGCCCTAACGGACACGGTCTCCGGCCGAGCCGACGGGACGGCAAAAGGACTGGAGGCCGCTCCGCGAATCGATATTGAGACCGGACAAGGCAGCGGCTCGCGGAAACGCGGCAAAGGGTCTTCACTCGCGCCGGCGTCAAAAGACGCAAAGCCGCCCACTCTCCGGCCCACTGGCAGCGGAAAGGCCAAGCAAAGCGGTTCCGGGATGACCGCAAAGACCCGCAGCGGAAGACCCGGCGGTTCATCTAAGAAGCTGAAGGGGCCGGCTGGCGACAGGAGAGTTCAAGACGGAATTCCACAAGAGCTTCCGTTGGCAGAGATGGACGATCCTTTGGCCCGGCCTGAAGAAGATGTGGCAACCGCCGGCGTTTCGTCCGAAGCTCCCACGGCGGGCAAGACGAAAATCAAGGAGATCTGCCGCAGAATTCCATCTTGGGCCTGGATCGCTGCAGGGGTGGGTGCCGCGCTGGTGGCAATTGCCATCATCACGACGTTCGCGATTCTCTGAGAGGGTGGTCCCGAAACAGGCCCGCTGCATCTTTTTCGCCGTACGATGGCCCTCCGAGGCCGTCGATCTGGGGCGTCGCGCAGCTTCGACGGCCTCGGAGGGCCATCGTACAGCATTTCGGGACACGGTCAGAGGCGCAGGCGAGCAAGAATCTCCCTGAGAAGCGACACGAGGCCACGAGTTGGCGGACTACGTCGGATTTGCCCTTCGCGTCTCCTCCGGCTGAAGCCGGGCCGCCTTTGCGTTCTCTCTCTTGATGGCGTCGTAGACTTCCTGCCGGTGAACGGGGATGTCTTGCGGTGCGTCGATTCCCAATCGAACTTTGTCACCACGGATATCGACGATCGTGACGACCACATCGTCACCAATCATGATGCTTTCATCTCGGTGTCTCGACAGCACCAACATCTTAGGCTCCTTGCCTGGTTGGGAACGCGCCCGGTTCGACTGATGGCTACGAGGTCCGTCAGGGAAAGTCCTGACCCAACCTCTGCCGACAGACAGGGTATCGTCCGAAGCGTCCGCCGAATCTTAATGTGGAGCCCAAACGTATCGTTTTGCTGACCGCAACGGATTTATCACGCACTTTTGCGCAGTGGAAGCGCTAACGCCGGGAGTGCCAACTGTAGCGGTTGTTCGTCAACGGTAACGATTTGACGGCCAATCCGGCGGTCGAGGTTGACGATCACAGGCGCTTTCAGGTTAACCGTCAGTTGGCCTGCGTTCTGGCTGAGCACGTTCAACACGAACGCATGGTCTAAGGCTGCCAACTCCAGCGGCGTCAACTGGGTACGGAGGATGCGGACCTGATAACCCGGCACGAACTTGCGGGGGCTCACCGTCGGCAGGGCCACCTCCGGATCGCTCACGCTCTGCAGCCAGGCGATCGCATCGTTGTGAGCATCGGCCAAGAGGAGCCAATGACGGTGGTTCTCGAAGGCAAAGAGACCCCGCGAGAACAATAGAATGTTCTCCGGTTCAATCTCGATCGGGCCAAAGCGAGAAGTATTAATCTGCATGGCTGTTCCAGGATGTACGAGTGATGAACAGAACACCATTGCGGGCGCACCCTACCCTTCGCGCAAAAGCGCGCTATCACTACTTATCGGCCGGGAAATGCGGCAAGAACAGAAAAACCGCTAAATCGCGAACAAACGGAAGGAAGATCTACGCTCATTCTCGACCCCTCACTTGAGTCTACCCCAACGTTGCATATTTCTTTGGTACGATGGCCTTCCAAGGCCGTCGATTACGGCATGAGACCGCGATTGGCGTCCTGTAGCCACATCTCACGTAACGTGGAATTTGCCGACAAGGCCCAACTTGGTGTTTCGCATGGAAAGAGACGGCCTTGGAAGGCCATCTTACTTTGTTCTTCTGCAACGTTGGGGGCTATGCAGGCTCCCGCATCGCTCTGTCGCCAGCATCCTGGTCGTCATCCTCACCGGAAGACGCCGCTGATGACAGGTCGAGCGATCGTTGCTCGGATGGCGTTCTGGAAGCGATCGCGGCCGTGACACGCCCTGTGACGTCTTCCTTGTGCTGCTGCTGGAGAGGAACCACGACGCCGCAACTGACCACGAATTGAATCGCCTGGTCAACGGTGATGTCCAGGTCGATGGTCTCGCTTTTTCGGACCGTGATCGTGAAACCGGTCGCCGGCATCGGCGATGTGGGCATCAATACGCTAAGTACCGGTTCGTTTGCGGATGATCGGATGTCGAGCATGCTCTCGCCCGTCACGAAGCCGATGGACCAGACTCCCTTGCGAGGATATTCAACGGCGACGACGCGGTTGAATTCGATATCGCGTTCCGTGAACACAAAGTCCGTAACCTGCTTCACGGCCGAATACACGTTTCGAATTATCGGCACCCGTTGAATTAGATTCTCGAAGGTCGCCCACATCAGACGCCCCATGCCAGCCGCCAGGAACCTGCCCAGCATGGAGAGGATTAAGAGGAAGAGCGACAAGAACAACGGGATTGTCCCCCAGCGAGGGAGCCAGCGAATCCAGACATAACGGTCGAAATAGCCTTGGGCCGTCTGTTGAAGGCTTTTCCCAGGACTCTTGCGCACCTGATCGTAAACGTGCCTGGGTATCCACTCTTTGCTTTCGAGCTGCTGGTAATCGCCAGCTCCAGCAGGCTCCTCGCTGTGAACATCCCATATCGTGTTCACTATCGCCCAATGGGCCACCTCTTCTACCGGTTCCAGGACATAGGCCTGGATCAAGTTCCAGGCCCAGAGGAACAGGACGATCGTCAGTAGGGGCGGCAAGGCGACGCCTAGGCCTCGCAGGACAGCACGCCGAAACGGCCGCTGCTTTGTGCCCTTGGGTTTCTTATCGTGCTTTTCGGAAGAATCTGGCATATGACTAATTCGCTATCGTGTCCTCTACCAATCATTTTTCGCAATAACGCCGCGGACGCAAGCGGCCTTTTCGAAACCGCTGGGCGGAACTACGGAATAACTCGGTTTTTTCGGGAGGAGAGCCGACGGAGCGGTTCACGAGCCTCGTTGGTCGACTCCTACGCCACGGGCGACGACAGCCACATCCACCACTTTCGCGCCAGCCTTTCGAAGCGTTTTGGCCGCCTCGCTGGCCGTGGCGCCGGTGGTCATGATGTCGTCCACGAGCAAAACTCGCGCGTCCCTAATATCGTAGCCCGTGTTTGCGCCGAATGCGTTGCGTACGTTCGCGAACCGCTCGGATGGCAACAACGTGCCCTGTTTTTGTGTCTTTCTGCGCAAGAAAAGCAGGTCACTTACCGCTGGAACTGTCAAACGTCGTCCGATCGCTTCCACCAGCAAATCCGGACCATTCACGCCGCGCACGATGCGTTTGATCCAGTGAGCCGAGACTGGAACCAGGAGGTCCGGCCGAGACTGCGATAGTCGGTCGCGAACATGCTCGGCCAGCAGGTGGCCCATCGACAGCGTAAGCGGTTCGTGCACTCTCTGCTTCATGCGGATTACCGCGTCTCGCAGAGTGCTGCGGTAGACTCCCAAGGCCATGACGAACCGAAAAGAGTAGCGACGACCTCGACATCGCGGACAGTCGTCGCCTGCGTGGACTTCACTAACGGGCGCAGCACAGCGAGGACAGACCGCCGTATCGCGCGAGACAAATCCCTCGCGGCACGCATCGCACAACAGCGGCTGTGATCCCGGCGACGGCAATTCTCGCGAGCAGAAGTTACAGGTCGGCGGCAACAACAGATCCGCAGCCCACGCGGCAGCGCGCCCAATACCACCTCGCAATTGAGACGCCCGAATAGCCATGGATCGGTTTGAAACTCGAAACTGGAAACTCGGTGCGGGTGGGGGCACCCGACACCTGACACCCGACACCCCGTCGGCCCCACGACGCTAGACCCCGAACACCTCCTCCACGTTCCCTCGCAACACCCGTTCACCCAGCTCGATCGCGCGATCCTCGCTCCAACCGCGATCGATCACGAAACGTTCGGCCAGCACCTTTGCCAATACACGCTTGTACATCGCGAACTTCGGCAGTGCGAACTCCAACTTGTACATGTCGCTGTAGTAGCCGATCTGCTTGGTGCGTGGTACGGCTTCCAGTCGGGATGCCAAGTCATGCTCGATGAACGCAGGCGTGTTGGAATACCACCAATGTCCACTGGTCACGACATTGGGGAAAATCCAAGCGTAGCTGACCAACTCCTGATTCGTCACGCTGGCCAAGACGGATATGGGAAACGTCACTTGAGGAAAGCTGTTCAACAAGTCCTTGTATTGGATCAAAGATACGCGGCTATCGTACAAGTCCTGGCCTTGGAAAACGCCGTCTTCGTATACGCCACGATTCACGCCGATCATCAGGTCAAACGGCAGTTTGTATTCCGCACAGAACTCGGCCAGCGTCCAAAAAACGAAATGCGACAAAGCCTGGCGGTGTGAAGAATGAGCATCCGAGCCGTCGGCGCATATCGTCGAGATCGCCGTGTCGGCGCGTCCCTTAGACACTTTGGTTGGCGCAAAATCCGGTGGCAAACTGATCGCGCAGGCTTTGGCGTTTCTCGATGTAAAGTGATCAAACAGCTTTCCGATCGACGTCCAAAGGGAATCAGCATCACCGACCGACGCGCCGGAGGCTCGCTCCAACCGTTCACGGACTTCGGGCTTAGCCAAATGAAACACCAGATCGTCGGCCCGAAGGCAAGGGATGTAGACGCTTGTATCGAATCCCTCCAAAGGATCGTCGAAGTCGTTGGTCAGAAAAACGGCCTCCAACTTGCTTTGCTGCAACACTTGATCGGCCCAATCCTCCTGGGCCATCTTCTCGACCGCCGCACCATAGACCGACTGCCAATTCTCGGGTGTGATCTGATCGCCTTCGAAACCGAAGAGCACCTGGGCCATTTCCACAAGCCAACTGTACTGCACCGTGTTTTCTAGTGGCCCCAGGCATGAGATCAACCGGGCACATTTCTCCGCGGGATCCAGCCCAGGCTCTTCAATCTGATCCTTGGGCATACCGGCCGAGTGGGCCAATTCGGTGTAGTAGTGATAGCCCAGGATGTCAGCCAGCGTCGTGGACGCCGGACTGAGCGCATTGATGTGCGTATGCGGATCGATCAACACTAGGGAATCTAGCTCTTGAAAGATCCGTGTGCGAAGTGCTTCGGACATACTGCCGGTTTCCTTTCTATGCATTTCGGGCACTAGAACCGACTTGAGGATAATCGCCGTCTTCGGCATAGGCAAGCGTGGTCCGGCACGCTCGGGAAACTTCAGCCGTCGCCCTCGTTCCGCGAATCAAGCACTTGACAGGCCCTGCCTTTTTGCATAATGATTGCATTTAGGGTTTCTCGTCAAATTGGCACGGTCTAATGGCCTGGATTCGTAATCCTCTATTCGCTGCTCTGTTCTCGACGGCCTACCTCGTCGCGAACCTGTTCGTAGGGCCGACTCACCGCCACTCCGACCAAGGCTGTGCGCATCCGGACATCCACAGCGATTGTCACGACGGCCACGAGCACGGGTGTCTGGGCGAGGAGATCGAGACCGCTTCTGCGCACCCACATTCTCCACCTTTGGCGCCGGCGCACGGCGAGGACGATTGCCTCGTGTGTCGGTATCTTGCCAAACCGCCTCTGCCGCCTGCGTTTGTCGAAGTTCCTCACATCGTTGGATCGGTGGGACTGCTCGACTTAGACCTTCCGGCAGAAGACATCGCTGCGCCGCTGTCGACGCACCATTCCCGCGCTCCTCCCGCCTGACGCCAACATCCTGTTCTTTCAGTTGCGTCGTCAATGCTGCGCACCCGATTCGGCGTTTGGCCACTGTTCGAGGGCGTTGCGCCGTCCATACCACTACTTCGCGCGGCTTGGCGAAACAGGCACGTTGCAGTCTGTCGCTATCTTGTCGTTGGCACCTTGGGAGGAGTCACGATCATGCATTCCAAAAGAGGTTTTACACTAGTCGAGTTGCTTGTCGTCATCGCCATCATCGGCATTCTGGTGGGCTTGCTACTGCCGGCGATCCAGAATGCGCGGGAGTCAGCTCGCCGAGCCCAGTGCAAGAACAACTTGCGCAATATCGGCGTCGCCCTGCATGGCTTCCACGACGTCAACGGCCGTCTGCCATCTGGTTGGGTTGCCGACGCACCGAACGGCGAACCTGGTTGGGGCTGGGGCGCCTATCTGCTGCACTACTTGGAGCAGGATTCGCTGTTCGACAACGAAATCCATTTGAATCACCATATCGACGAACCGCAGAACGCCACGGCACGACGAACGGTGATCCCCATTTTTCTTTGTCCCAGCGATGCCTCGCCGGGTAGTCGTTTTGCGCTAAACAGCCATCATTCGGGCGTCATGGAGGTGGGGCGGTCCAACTATGCGGGTGTCTTTGGTACGGAGGAGATCGAAGATGCTCCTAGCGACGGGGACGGCCTCTTCTTCCACAACAGTGACGTTGCGTTCCGAGATATCCTGGATGGTCTGAGCAATACGGTCGCCGTGGGAGAACGCTCGTCAAAGCTCGGCGGCACCACGTGGGTAGGCATGATCCACGGGGCGCACGACGCAATGGCCCGCGTCGTTGGCTCGTGCGACCACACTCCGAATGACGAGCATCTGCACTTCGAGGACTTCAGTAGCTATCATCCAGCCGGAGCGAATTTCGTCCTGGCGGATGCGTCGGTTCGCCTGATTAGCGACGACATCGATCTAGCCGTTTATCACGCGTTAGCGACACGTTCGGGAGGAGAGCCTCCGTCGAAGTATTGAACTGGCTGCAGACACGTTGCAACGTGGGCCGAAATGGCTTCCCGGTTTCGCGAAGTGTGCCACTGCTCGAAACGATGAGAGCTTACCACGTCCGGCCGCTTTCCATCGTTTCGAGCAGTGTTGTGTTGCCCGCGACTCAGCACTGCTGGAAATCGTGGTGAGTCGTGGGCGATGGATGCCGCGTCCGATTCCCAACAGTGCCACACATCCTGAAGACAACCGGTGCCCGCCTGGTGAAGTTGTTTCAGCGCACGCTGCTACAACCGCCGCGTCCGCCCCGATTGTATCGCAACGACGCCTGATCAAGAAACCAAGGTTGATACAAACGAGTATTGCTCGCCGGCCCCCTACTCGAATGAGGGCGTCTCGGCGGCCGTGTCTTGCGACCCGGTCGTCTCGAAGGTGAACTCGCCGTTCTGGCTGTCGACCGCGACGCCTCCGCCATCGGCGATTTCGCCTTTCAGCAACTCGGTGGCCAGCGGGTTCTCGATTCGCTGTTGGATCAGGCGTTTCAGTGGCCGTGCTCCGTATGTTGGATCGTAGCCTTGGACTGCGATGTCATTGCGCGCGGCGTCGGTCACGGTGAGAGAGATGTCCTGATTCTCCAGCTTCTTCTCCAGCAGCCGGATTTGCAGGTCGACGATGCGCCGGATTTCGTTGCGGTTCAGTGGATGGAAGACGATCGTCTCGTCTATCCGATTCAGGAATTCGGGCAGGAATCTCGCCTGGAGAGCTTCCATCACGGCCTCGCGGATTTCCTCCTCGTCACCGCCTTCCTGCGTGACTTGCTGGATCAGTTGACTTCCGACATTGCTGGTCATGACCACAATCGTATTGCTGAAATCGACCGTGTGGCCGTGGTTGTCGCTCAGCCGCCCGTCGTCCAGCATCTGTAGCAAGACATTGAACACGTCCCGATGGGCCTTTTCCATTTCGTCCAGCAGGATCACGCAATAGGGACGCCGCCGCACGGCCTCGGTCAGTTTCCCGCCCTCCTCGTAGCCCACGTATCCGGGAGGCGCTCCGATCAGCCGGCTGACCGTGTGGCGTTCCATGAACTCGCTCATGTCCAGACGGACCATAGCGTTTTCGTCATCGAACATTACCTCGGCCAACGCTTTGCACAATTCCGTTTTTCCCACGCCGGTCGGCCCCAGGAACAGGAACGAGCCGATCGGTCGAGTTGGATCTTGCAGGCCGCTACGGCTGCGGCGGACGGCGTTGGCCACAGCCTCGACGGCTTCGTCTTGACCAATCAAACGCAGGTGGATCCGATCTTCCATCACCAGCAACTTGGCTCGCTCGGTCTCCATCATGCGGGAGACCGGCACGCCGGTCCATACGCTGACAACCTCCGCGACCTCCTCTTCGGTCACTTCCTGACGCAGTAGCCGCCGTTCGGACGTCCGTTTTACCGGCTCTTCCTCTTCCGCTTCGATCCTCTGCTGGAGTTGGCGGCGTTTGACGTCCAGTACGTATAGTTTCTGATAATCCTCTTCACCGACCGGCAGGCCAGTCGCCTGCTTTTCCTTGATCGCGGCATCCAACTGCGCGAACTCATGATCGACCGATTCAGCCTCTTGCCTGACTTTCTGAATGTCGCCCAGCCCCAGTTTTTCCGCTTCCCATTGTTCGCGCAGACTGGCTTCCTTGTGCTTCAAGTTCTCGATTTCGGCCTCGATTTCCGCCAAACGACCCTGGGCCGTCTCTTCGGTTTCGTCGGCCAATTGCCTCGCGGCCAACTCCAACTGACGGAGCCGTCTCTGCACCTCGTCGATCTCGGTGGGAACGCTTTCCAGTTCCATGGCCAGGCGGCTGGCGGCTTCGTCGACCAAGTCGATGGCCTTATCCGGCAAGAACCGGTCGCTGATGTAGCGGTGGGACAGTTCGGCTGCGGCCACCAACGCTGAATCCTTGATCTTCACGCCGTGGTGTGTTTCGTAGCGAGGTTTCAATCCTCGCAGAATGGCAACCGTATCCTCCACCGACGGCTCGCCAACATAGACGGGTTGAAATCGTCGTTCCAGCGCGGCGTCTTTTTCGATGTATTGGCGGTACTCGTCCAACGTCGTGGCGCCAATGCAGCGCAATTCGCCACGCGCCAAAGCGGGCTTTAGCAGATTGGCCGCATCCGATCCCCCTTCGGCGCGGCCGGCGCCGACGACGGTGTGCAATTCATCGATGAACAACATTACGTTGCCGCCGGCATCTTCAACTTCTCGTAGGACTGCCTTCAGGCGATCCTCAAACTCGCCGCGGTATTTGGTCCCCGCGACCAAAGCACCCATGTCTAATGCGACGATTTGCCTGTTCTTCAAGCTCTGCGGCACATCGCCTTGAACGATCCGCAATGCCAGCCCCTCGGCGATTGCCGTCTTGCCTACGCCGGGTTCTCCGATCAGCACCGGATTGTTCTTGGTGCGACGCGAAAGAACCTGCATAACTCGCCGGATTT
Organism: Pirellulaceae bacterium; assembly: GCA_016784735.1. Taxonomy (GTDB): domain Bacteria; phylum Planctomycetota; class Planctomycetia; order Pirellulales; family Pirellulaceae; genus JADHUC01. The sequence continues at coordinate 14,431 of JADHUC010000170.1, forward strand.
CGGCATCACGCCCAATGACGGGGTCCAGCTTGCCTTGATTCGCTCGTTCGACCAGGTCGATCCCGTAACGCTCCAATGCCTGGAACTTGTCTTCCGGATTCTGGTCCGTCACGCGACTACTGCCGCGGATCGATTGTAACGCGGTAAGAACATCACGTTCGCGTACGCCGTTCACCTCCAGCAGTTCTTTCGCCCTGCCGTCCGTCTTGGTCAACGCAAGCAGCACGTGCTCGGTAGATACGAAGTCGTCCTTCATGGCGTCAGCTTCGCGAGTGGCTGCCTGAAGGACCAGGACCAAAGCTTGATTGAGCTGGGGCGTCGAGCCGCCGGTTACCTTGGGAAGCCGTGACATCTCCGATTCGATCAAACCGGTCAACTGCCCGAAATTGATGCCGATCCGGTCAAATATCGGCTTGACAATCCCGTCCGCTTCTCCGAACAGCGCAGCGAGCAGGTGAAGCGAGTCAACCTCCGGATGACCTTGCTCTGCAGCCAGACTCTGGGCTCCCGCAACGGCCTCTTGAGCCTTGACGGTCAGCTTGTCGAATCGAAAGGTCATGTCGAAATCCTCCCTATTCGCGAGCGCACGCAATCGTCCCGCGAGCTTCAATCATCGCTGGTTGCCGTTTTGCGCACGGCTTCAGCCTGCTTAGGATCGCTGCCGTAATAGGAACATCGTTTAACCGCTGGGCCAACGGCCCGCGCGGACGCGCCCAGCCCGTTGGGCTTGGGGTTAAACGATTCGATGGCGGCCGCAAGGCCGCGTTAAGAATCTTTCACTTCGAATTCAGCATCGATGGCGTCATCGTCGCCGCCGCCATCGTCGCCAGCGCCATCGTCGCCACCACCGCCGTCAGCCGTCTCGCCACCGGCGGCCTGCTCGGCCTGGGCCTTTTCGTAAAGCACTTTGCTCAGAGCGTGCGACGCCTGCTCCAATTCGTCGACGGCCGATTTGATCGCCTGCGTGTCCTCGCCTTTGGCCGCCTCGCGCACTCTTTCAATGGCCTTTTGCAGCGGTTCCTTATCGGAATCGGCCAACTTCTCGTCGTTTTCCTTCATCAGCTTTTCGAGCTGATAGCACATCTGATCCGCTTGGTTGCGCGCCTCGACCAATTCGAATCGCCGCTTGTCTTCCTCGGCGTGTTCTTCGGCATCCTTGCGTACGCGGTCGATCTCATCGTCCGATAGCCCCGCGGACTCCTCGATGCGCACCGACGCCTCTTTGCCGGTTCCCAGGTCCTTGGCCGACACGCTCAAGATACCGTTTTGGTCAATGTCAAACTTGACCTCGATTTGCGGCATACCGCGGGGCGCCGGCGGAATACCTTCCAAATTGAATTCGCCGAGCAACCGGTTGCTGGCCGCCATTTTTCGCTCGCCTTGAAACACTTTAACGGTCACGGCGGGCTGGTTGTCAGCAGCCGTACTGAAGGTCTGCTTCTTCTCTGTCGGAATCGTTGTGTTCCTGTCGACCAACGACGTGAACACGCCGCCCTCGGTCTCGATGCCCAGGGTCAACGGTGTGACGTCCAGCAGCAGAACATCCTTCCGGTCACCTGCCAACACACTGCCCTGAATCGCCGCACCGACAGCAACGACTTCATCCGGATTGACACCCTTGTGAGGCTCCTTGCCGAAAATCTCCTTTACCATCGCGTACACTTTGGGCACGCGCGTCGAGCCGCCCACCAGCACTACTTCGTCGATGTCGCTGGGGGAATACTTGGCGTCCTTCAATGCCTGCAGGATTGGTCCCCGGCAACGTTCGACCAGATGGTCGACCAACTCTTCGAATTTTGCCCGAGTGATCGTGACCTGCAAGTGTTTCGGACCGGACGCATCGGCCGTGATGAACGGCAAGTTGATTTCTGTTTGCGGGACGCCGCTCAGTTCTCTCTTCGCCTTCTCGCACGCCTCCTGCAAACGCTGCAGGGCCATGGTGTCCTGTCGGAGGTCGATACCGTGATTCTTGCGAAAATCCTCGGCCACGAAATGGATCAGCTCTTCATCAAAATCGTCGCCACCCAAGTGCGTATCGCCGCTGGTGCTGACCACTTCGAACACCTTGTGGCCCTCTTCGTCTTCTAGCCGCAGAATAGAGACATCGAACGTACCGCCACCAAGGTCGAAGACGACGATCTTCTCGCTCTTCTCTTTATCCAAACCGTACGCCATGGCCGCCGCCGTCGGCTCGTTGATGATTCGCGCCACCTCCAGGCCGGCGATCTGGCCGGCATCTTTCGTGGCTTGGCGCTGGGAGTCGTTAAAGTAAGCCGGGACCGTTATTACGGCCTTGTTGACTTTGTGACCAAGGTAAGATTCGGCGGCCTCTTTCAGTTTGCGCAGAGTCTTCGCCGAGACCTCCTGAGGTGTATGCTCCTTGCCGTCGATCTCCACCTTGACATATTCAGTTGGTCCGCCCACCACTTTGTAGGGCACCATTTTCTCTTCCGTCTCGACTTCGTTGTGACGCCGTCCCATAAAACGCTTAATCGAGTAGACGGTGCGGTGAGGATTGGTGACGGCTTGCCGTCGAGCTGGCTCGCCAACCAGTACTTCATCCTTATCCGTGTAGGCGACCACGCTCGGAGTCAGCCGATTTCCCTCGGCATTCGGGATCACTTTGGGCTCATTACCCTCCATTACAGCCACCACCGAATTAGTGGTTCCAAGATCGATTCCAATGATCTTCTCGCCTTGAGCCATGAGGATGCTCCTTTCTCCCAAATACCGCGTTTTGCTTTTCTAGATCTGCCCCACTTATTGGGGTAGTCATGTATGATCTCAAAATCATTGCGTCCCCTGTCGCGGGGACTTATCGCTCTTAGAGCAAAGGGCGTGCCAGCACGAGTACAGGGAGGAGCCGCGCGCGTAACCATCTGGCTGGCAAGTAGTTGTGAAACACTACGAGGAAGGCCAGACACGCACGACGCGATGAGCGCAGCCTGGATCTGCCATTTTGGCACGTTTTGTCGCCCGTCTACAGACACCGACAAATCGCCCGGTTTTGGTGGACTTAGCCGCTTTCCGAGGCATCGGGGCCAAGCTATCATCAAGATGAAGGCCACCAATTGGACACTACCTGACGGGCACGCATCGACGTTCACAACAGCGGGATCTAAGAGATGGCGAAACGCAAACCTGCAACGCGAAGAACCACTTCAGGATCTGCCACCGAGCTGAAGAAGAAGCTGATCAAGACCAATCGGGATTTGGTGAAGCTGCTAACCGAACACGCTCGCCTATCCACGAGGATGGCGCGTCTGCGTGGAGAAGCCGGCGAGCCCGTCTATGATGTCGAAACCGAACATCAGACACTCCAACAGGCGGTCCAGTCGAATCGGGGTCCGTTGGGAGAGCGTTGCGTCAGGGCCATCTTTCGCGAGCTGATCAGCGGCTCGCGCTCGCTGGTGAAGCCGATTCGCGTCGCCTATTTGGGACCAACGTACAGCTATAGCCATCTGGCTGCCATCGAGCGATTTGGATCGAGCGCAGAACTGGTTCCCGTGGCCACGATCGCCGCTGTGTTCCAAGAGTTGAACCGGGCCCACGTGGATTTCGGCATCGTGCCCATCGAGAATTCGACCGATGGCCGCGTCGTCGATACGTTGGGCATGTTCACTCGGCTGCCGGTACGAATCAGCGGCGAAGTCCAGTTGCGGATCCACCACTTTCTTCTTGGTAAATGCGACCGCGCTGAAATCAAAGAAGTCTACAGCAAGCCGCAGGCGCTGTCCCAGTGCCGCGAATGGCTCGCCATGCATCTGCCGCTGGCACGCACCGTCGAGATGGCCAGCACGGCAGCGGCGGCACAGTTGGCTGCCGAGAAGCACGGCGCGGCAGCGATAGCCAGTATGCAGGCCGCGGTGAACTACGGTTTGCACATCATCGCCGAGAACATCGAAGACAACAAGAATAACATCACGCGTTTCGCCGTTATTAGCGATCACGAGGTGCCGCGCACGGGCCGGGACAAGACGGCCGTGATGTTCGAATTGTGGCACAAGCCTGGCTCGTTGGCCGATGCCATGGCGATTTTCAAGCGTAATCGGATCAATCTGACCTGGATCGAGTCCTTCCCCATGCCCAGCACCGAGAAGGAATACTTGTTCTTCGTGGAAATGGAAGGCCATCAGAACGACACCAAAATCAAACGCGCTCTGGCCGCTCTGGGACGCAAGACCGTACGGTTGGAAATCCTCGGCTCCTACGCGAAAGCGGAGCCTGTTGAATAGCTGAGCACATCATGTCAACCATTCGGGTCGGAATCGTCGGCCTGGGCGCAAACACTCGTCTTCGGCATGTGCCCGGGCTTCGCGCTTGCGGCGACGTAGACATCGTCGCCGTGTGCAATCGCCGTGCGGAGTCAACCGCGGCGGCGGCCCAGGAATTCGAAATACCACGCACGTACCAGCGGTGGCAAGACTTAGTGGCCGATCCGGAGATCGATGCCGTTGTCATAGGCACGTGGCCCTATCTGCATTGCCCCATAACGCTCGCAGCGCTCGCGGCCGGAAAGCACGTACTGACCGAAGCTCGCATGGCGAGGAACGCAGACGAAGCGCATCAGATGCTTCGCGCCAGTCAGCGTGCGAAAGGTCTGGTCACGCAAATCGTGCCCAGTCCGCTTGGCTTTCGGGCTCACGCGGTTGTGAAGGAACTGCTCGCCGACGGATTCCTGGGCCAACTTCGCGAGGTCGTGGTGTTGGGAACGAACAATGCCCTGGCCGATTCGCATATGCCGTTGTACTGGCGCCAGTCGGCCGAGTATAGCGGGTTGAACGCGCTGGCCTTAGGCATTCTGCACGAAACGTTGGTGCGGTGGGTGCCTGATCCCGTCCGCGTATTGGCCCAGACACACATGTTTACGCCCGAGCGACTGGACGTCGAGACCGCCGACATGGCGGAGGTGGGCACTCCGGATAGCGTCCACGTGTTGACGACGCTACCCGGCGGCGCACGCGGGGTGTATCACTTGAGCGGCGCGATTCACCATGGGCCGAACATGCAGATCCACCTTTACGGCAGACATGGGACCTTGAAATACGAGTTCCTGCCGGAGGATCGTCTGTTGGGCGCCGCCGAGGGCGAGAAAGAGCTTCACGAGATCGCTGTGCCGCCGGAGAAGGCCGGTCAGTGGCGCGTCGAGGAGGAGTTCATCCAGGCGATACGCGGCGAACGCGAAGTGGAGCTTACCGACTTCGCCACCGGCGTGCGCTACATGGAGTTCACCGAAGCCGTCGCCCGAAGCGCCCGGACCGGGAAGGCCGTCGAGTTGCCGCTGGGAGCCTGATCGGGCCTCGATCGTAGCTTCGCCAACGTGGGGCACGTTTCTAACGTGCCAGTCTCCATAGGGCAACGAGCCACGGCACGTTGGAAACGTGCCTCACCTTCTTAGCCAGCCTTGCGGCGTTGCTCGCTGGTACCGTCGGGGGCGAGTTGCCATAGCGGGCTTGGGACCACTGCGGATCGACGCATGAGACGGCGTTGAGCGGTTATCTCTCCCAGGATTCGCTCGGCGACGGCCAACGCCTCGCGACCATGCTGGCCGGTTACCTGAGGCACTTGTCCCGTACGAATGCTGATCACGAAGTCGTGCTGCTCGTCAAGGATGGCGTTACGATCCTCCACCTGCACTTCTTCCAGTGGCAGGTATTCGGTGAACAGGTTGTCCCGAAGATGCTGTTGCTGGTCAGGACTCAGATTCAAGACATCGATTTCGCCCCGCATCACTTTCTCGCTTGGATGCACGATCTTCGCCGAAGCCGAGCCGAAGTCGATGCCTGCGTATCCGTTGTCTGCGTAGACGTCCATTTTTCGGCAAACGTCAAAGCTGGTCCGCGAGGCGTTCAAGTTCGCCAAACAGCCATTGGCGAATCGCAAGCGGGCGTGCGCGATGTCTTCGTGAGGGCCGAAGACCGGCATGCCCATTGCCTCGACGTCGACCACGTCGCTGCCTGCCAGAGATAACACCAAGTCGATGTCGTGGATCATCAGGTCAAGCACGACGCCCACATCCACGCTGCGGCACGTGTACCCACCGGCGCGGACGGCTTGGATGAACAGGGGACGATGAATGCGTCCCGATGCCGCGACAAAGGCCGGATTGAATCGTTCGACGTGGCCGACCTGCAAGACAAGGTGGCGAGAATTGGTCGCACGAATCAGTGCATCCGCTTCCGCGACGGTCAGCGTTAGGGGCTTTTCGACGAACAGGTGGATCCCGGCTTCCGCCAGCTCCATGCCGATCCAATAGTGATGCTCGGTGGGAGCGGCGATGATCGCGGCATCGATCTTTCCGATCAATTGCCGATGGTCGGTAAAACCTTCCGTCTCGAAATCGTCGGCCACGCGTTGCCGAACTTCTTCACGCGTGTCCACAATACCCACAAGTTCCACGTCGTCGATCGTTCGCACCAACCGCGTGTGGATGGTCCCAAGATGTCCCGCGCCGATTACGCCGATGCGTAGCTTTCGCATTCCTTTGGCCTTTTCCGCGTTGAGCAAGCGGACGAGACGAGTATCCCTGGTCGGGTGATATCCAGCCCGCGGGCGTGAAGGGGACAGTCCCATTTTCGCTCCGCAAAGCCTCCGCGAAAATCGGGACAGTCCCCGACCTCTGGTACGCTATTCCTGTCCGTTTGCGTTAGGCCGCCATCCGCCTCTCCCGGGCGCGCCCGTGACGGCCTTCTTGTTGTTCTTGTGTGAAGTTCAGCAGATGGTTCACCGGCGGCACCAGCTTACCTCGATTCCGCAAGATCTCACGAGCGTGGTCTAAACCGACCTTGGCTCGAAACAGCAGGCGATGCGCTTCGGTCAGACCCTTGATGTACTCGGGCGGGAAATCGTTCCTTTGCAGTGCTACCACATTGACACAACGCGGCCGTGCGGGAGCCCCTTCCACCAACATGTACGGAGGCACATCGTGCAGCACGCGGCTGAGACCGCCAACGAAACTGTAGCTGCCGATGGTCGTGAACTGATGGACACCAATGTTGCCGGACAGGGTCGCGTGATGCTGGACGCGAGTGTGGCCGGCCAACAACGTACTGTTGGCGATGACTACGTTGTCGCTGACGCGGCAATCGTGAGCAACGTGGCTGCACGCCATCAGGAAGCAATGACTGCCGACGGTGGTAAGCCCTTCCTCCTTTTCACTGCCGCGATTGATGGTCACGGCCTCGCGAATCACGTTATGGTCGCCAATGACGACCTGCGTGTCGGCACCGGAATAGCCCAGATCCTGCGGTTCACCGCCGATGACGGCACCAGGATAGACTTTATTGAACTCACCCATTGTGACACGGCCGAGTATCACGACGTTGCTGGTTAGTATAGTGCCGCGACCGATGGTCACGTCGGGGCCAACTACGCAGAACGCGCCGATTCGCACGCCTTCCGCGATCCGCGCTCGCGGATCGACCGCTGCCTGATCCGAGATTTCAGTTGCCATGGTGGGACGCTCTTCCATGAGTGTAAGCCCTCACCTACTCTAGGCTGTCTGTCGCATACTGCTGACGGTTTGAACTTCCGCCAGCAACCCTCCCACCAGTTCCGCGTTCAGCCGATGACCGCTGCATTGCGCGACGAAATGCCCGACCAGATCGCACCCGACCAACGCCAGGTCGCCGACGACGTCAAGCGTTTTGTGACGCACGCATTCGTCCGTGAATCGCAGTGCGTTGTCGATGGGGCCATCGTTGTCGAACACTAACAGGTCCCGGTAGGTCACCCTGGTGCCCAGCCCCTGGGAACGCAGCCATTCGGCTTCCTCCTTGAGGATAAACGTTCGGGCTGACGCCAACTGGCTACGGAACGTGTCCGGCGTTACGGTAACCGATATCGTCTGCCGCCCGATTGGACCCGAGGGGCCGTAATCGATCCGGCATTGAATGCTGAATTCATCGTTCTCCGATGGCCGCGCTTCCACCCAGCATTGATCGTCGCCGACGCGAACCAGCCCGTTCACGACCAATCGTTCTCGCAAAGCCGGCTGAGATTCGATCCCCGCAGATTCCAACGCCGCGACAAACGGCTGGGCAGACCCATCACACCCGGGCATTTCCGGGCTGTTCACCCATACCTCGCAGTTGTCAATCCGCAAGCCGGCCAGCGCAGCCATGATGTGCTCGATCATTTCCACCGTCGCTTCGCCGCCCTGCAACGAAGTCCGCAGTGGGATCTCGATGCGGTTTTGTACCAACGCGGCGATGCGCTGTGGCGGATCCAGGTCGAAACGAACAAAGACGATCCCGGTGTTCTCCAAGGCCGGACGAAATTCGACCAAAACGTCGCGCCCGCTCCAGTATCCAAATCCTGGGACACGGGCGGTGCGCGAAATCGTGCGTTGCTGCCGAAAGGAGATGCTCAAAGGGGGCCAATCTTCAAAGCGTGCGTGTGCGAGGAGAACGATCAGTACTGCCGAGGCGGGATCTGAGGGCCCGTACGCCCGGTGACAGGTATCGGGTCTGGATCCGCCTGGAAACTCGTCTCGATATACTTCTTCAGAATGATGTCCGTGATATCCAGCCGGCTCTGATAAACAACCGGACGGTTGACGCCCAGCATGATCGACTTGCGGTCCGTCGGATCGATATCCTCGCCGCTAAAACGCAGCACCAAGCCGATCTGGTTCCGCAGGGCGAAGTCGGCCACGGCGGCCTCGATTCTCTTGTACAAGTCGTAGTAGAGCTTCGCCTCGCGTTCCATGAATTCCCGCTCTTTCTTGGCACCCTCAAGCCGGTGGTTCATCTGCATCCTGGCGATCTCTTCTTCAGTCTGCTTGTATTCGGCCGAGCCGGTCTTGTACAGTTCCAGTTTTTTTGTTTCGTCGCGGATCTTCTTCTGCTCCTCTGCGACCCATCGCCGGAACGTGTTTATGTCCTGTTGGACCTTTTCAACCTCCGCCTTGAACCCCGTGTAGTTTTTGAAAATGTACGGGACGTCAATCACCGCGACACGAGTACCCACGGCTTGACCGTACGTCGATTGCGTGACGAAGCCGAGAGATAAGAGAACTGCCACGACCGTGGCGAAGTAGAGGATAGTCTTCACGTCAGCACTCCTTGCCTTCCTGAGGGTCTTCCTTGACCGGCGGCGCTCCGACCAGCGAAACGTCGCCACGCGATGACCGGAGACTCCGGTCGACAACGGGTTGAAGCGGGCGGTATTGTGCCGAAGTTGCCCGCACACGTAAAGGGCAAAAATCCCCGATTCTGAAGGGGTGTCACGCGGGTGGCCGCACCAGTTGTCATGCAGCACGGGAGCGAATGGCGGAATCCTCAACCGGCGTTTCGGTGTCGAAGTTGATCAGTTCGCGCACCGTGTAGTGCTGCTTGTTCAGGCTTCCAAAGTAGATCCTGGCAGCCACTTCGCCGATCAGTCCCAGACTCATGAATTGAATGCTCGCCATCATCGCGAACACTGCTAGCATCAGCAAAGGATTGCCCGTCATGTCGACGCTGCCAATCAGCTTCATCAGGGCGGTCGCAATACCGGACGCAATCGAAACCGCCCCGCAGCCCAACCCCACCATGCCGAACAACTTCATGGGGCTGGCAAAATAGTCGAGCATGTACTTGACTGTGATCAGATCAAGGACCACGCGAAACGTGCGCGAGATACCATACTTGGTCTCGCCGAAACGTCGTGGATGGTGGTTGGTCACGACCTCCAGGCAATTGGCGCCCCGCCAGTGGGCCAGGATGGGGATGAAGCGGTGCATTTCACCGTACAGTTCCAGGTCCTGGGCTATTTCGCGACGAATCGCCTTCAGCGTACAGCCGAGATCGTGAATGGGAAAACGCGTAGTCTTCGAAATAATCCAGTTCGCGATCATCGACGGGAGCCGGCGATTCAGCAACGCGTCCTTGCGCTTCTTCCGCCAACCGTGCACCAAGTCGTAACCTTGGTCTATCTTCTCCAACATCATTCCGATGTCGGCCGGGTCGTTCTGGAGATCGCCATCCATCGTGACGATCACGTCGCACGAAGCCATTTGCAGCCCGGCTTGCATGGCGGCGGTTTGGCCGTAGTTTCGGCGGAACCGAACCACCTTCACCCGGTGGTCACCTTGTGCTAGCGTACGAAGCTGTTCCAGGCTGCCATCATGTGACCCGTCGTCCACGAAGATCAATTCGTATTCCCGGCCAAGTTCCGGTAGCGTTTCGTTCAGACTGCTATACAGAAGGGAAATGTTGTCACGTTCGTTGTAGATGGGAATGACGATCGAGACGCTCATCATGGCCATGGCTAAACATCCTGCCCTTTGAAGGAGACATGTCCGGGGGAGGAAGAGTCTAGGCATAGCGGCAGGCCGGGACAATGGCAATCCCGATTCGCACGGCCTTCGGGCAACTGCTTATGAACCGTTTCTATCAAGTCCTGTTGATCGTCACCTCGGTCGGCTTCTCGTGGCTGGCCATGATGATCGTCCACGAGATTGGTCATGTGCTCCACGCCCTGTTGAGTGGCGGTTACGTGACTCGCGTCGTTCTCAGTCCGTGGGAATTCTCTCGCACAGACGTATCCCCGAATCCTTCACCGCTGTTCGTCGCCTGGGGAGGCGCGGCTTGGGGCGTGCTGCTACCGATCGCCATATGGTCCTTCACGCGAATTGTGGCACGATCGTACTCGTACCTGGCGGCCTTCTTTGCGGGTTTCTGCTGCGTGGTCAACGGGGCCTACATCGGTGCCGGCACGATCGTCCACGCCGGGGACGCGGGAGACATGTTGCGCTACGGCGCTGCGTACTGGCAACTGGTGCTGTACGGTCTTGTGGCGACGGCGAGCGGGTTCTACTTGTGGAACGGCCTTGGTTCCTATTTTGGGTTAGGCAAAGGCAACGGCGAAGTAGACAAAAGCGCGACCATCGCCATGGTTATCGCCTGTATCACCGTTCTGCTGGCCGAAGTGGCCTGGACCCTTTGTTACTGCTAACGGGGCATTCGGCATCCGAAAGCAGGCTAGAGCGTCAGCAGGGTTGCGTCTTGGGAAGTGGAATTACCGTCAAGCTTAGAAAATGCATGAAATCTGCTAGAGCCGGATCGCTGGGCGCGCCGATAGAACACCTACAACAAGCCGGGAGGGCGGGACGACCTTGCGTTGTTCCGTTTCAGGATAGAGGTCATAGCATAACGACGGAACGGTATGCTATGACCTTTTTTTGCGCGCTTCACGGCGAATGCCGTTTGAAGAAATCCCACATCACGTTGTTGGCGGAAACGTTCTTGGTGGAGACACCCAGGAATTCCATCCGAGTCTTTTGTCCC
>JADHUC010000171.1 GCA_016784735.1 Pirellulaceae bacterium
AGCGGCTGTACGGCGAGCGGGTCCTGCGCGCCGGTGGCCAGGGCTACGTGAACAAACAGGATCCGGCCCGCACGATCATTACCGCCATCCGAAGCGTGCTGGAAGGCAAGATGTACTTCAGCGAAGAGTTCACCAACCGCGTGCTCGAACATGCGCGAGTCGGCGACGAGGCGTTTCAACGTTCGCCGATCGACGCGCTCTCCGATCGGGAACTGGAAGTCTTTCGCTTCATTGGCCAGGGCCTGACGACGGGCGAAATTGCCAAGAAGCTACACCTGAGTTCCAGCACGGTAGACACGTACCGCGAGCGACTGAAGACCAAGCTGGACCTCAGAAGCGGGACCGAGTTGGTACACGAGGCCACTCAGTGGGTGCTGGAGAATTCATAGCGGCAATCCCGGAAGGAATCACTACGGTCTTGCTCGCTTGCGCGTTGTGAAGCTGGCATTTGGTGTGTTGTGGGTGCAGTGCCCACTGACCATCCCTTCGGGGTTCCTCCTGGTAAACAACTTCGCACGATCCGCCTGGGGCCCGATGCCAGGGATCCCTCTTGTAGCAAATTTCGCTACACGAAGTTAGCAAAAGCCGCTATGTGGTAATCATGGCCAAGTGACGAGGATTCTACTGTCCTGTTGATTCCCTCTCGGTGGGCGGGAGGGCTCGCGTCAAAGGGGCAGGAATCCCAACAGGACTATCTGCCTTGATCGTCCGGTTGTCGAATACTAGCAGTGCCACCGGCGACCGGTCTTGCCCTTGATTGTCAAAATGGTGTCCATCGCAGCCCAGGGAACACACAATGTCTTTTCGCATTTTCGTCTGCCCGAGAGAAGGTGCCCCTGCGATACACGGGGCGGAATTGCGCAAAACGTTGACGGACGAATCAGGTTTGGTCTGTAACGGAAAAAGCAACGACCACGAAAAACGCGTCGTGCTTGGCCATCATGACGTGGTGATATGGCTGCACGTTGACGAAGATGGCAACCCGGAAGCCGGCGTAGTCGAGTTCTCCTTGAATACTGACCTTAGAAACGTCTCTTCAGTATGCAGGGCGTTCAGAGAGTTGGGATGGGAACTCGGTGACGTGCCGTCATGGATGTTGACCTCGCGTCAGTTCGCTGGGTTTCCTGCAAACTGGAGGTTGCCTCCCTGCCAGTCCGATGCAGAAACCCGGTAAGGTATATCCGAACGGCGCCGCGGAGCGACGCCGGGGGCGAGCAGGAATTGGCCAGCAGATTTATCGCCCAATCTTAGCCCCTCTCGCCAAGCCGTACCGGTATGCGTCTTGCGCGTATCGAGAACCGGTTGAACGTGGCCGGCGCAGATCTTCCTGTGGGCTTCTGTGAAACTCTTCTGCTCCACGTTGGTCGCATTTCGCCACCCGACTACTCGGCGATTGATGCCTCATCGGGGATCGCAGAATGCCTTGTCGAGCTCCGCTTTCGGTGGTATCGACCTTGCTCGTTGTCCAATCTACAAATTTGACAACAGGGTCTCTACCTGCGAAAGTGTGTTTTTCGTTCTTGCACTCCATGGCAAGAAAGATGGTGCGGGGATGGCAGGGGCCAATTGATCTCGCAAACCTCCCTTTCCTTTTGTCGACGCAGTCGCGCAGGATTCTTTCAGTTCGTCGCTGCGACCTGCCGTGGAACGAGCGTCTGAAGGAGGGCTACATGCCAGACCAAGGCGAGCATGGTGAGAATCTCCGCCATGCTCATGTCGCAGAAGGGCTACGCGACAGAGAAGAGATTTTCCGAGATCTGTTTGAAAACAGCCCGGACGCGATCTTCGTTGAAGATACAGATGGAAACGTGCTGGACGTCAATCCCGCCGCATGCCGGCTCCACGGTATGGATCGACGGACCCTGCTGGGTAAGAACGTGTTGGAGTTAGTGCCGCCGGATCGAAGAGAAGAGGTCGCTCGCGACTATCCCAAGGTGGTCAAGGGTGAATTGGACTACGTCGAAGGCCACAGTTGGACCCAAGATGGCCACTCGATTCCTGTCGAATTAAGGGTGAGCCACTTCTCTTATGCCGGGGCTCCAGCCCTCCTGCTCCACGTCCGGGACATCACCGAGCGGAAGCGTGTGGAAGGTCAGTTGCGGCAGCGCGAAGCCGAACTGGCTCACATGGCCCGCGTTCATGACCTCGGACAAATGGCTGCCATTCTTGCACATGAAATCAACCAGCCTTTGTATGCCATCACGAACTACGTCAACGGAATGATCCGCAGGCTGAAGAATGGGATGGGGGATCGTGACCAATTCGACAAAGTGTTGAACGAAACGCTTTCAGAGGCGCAACGAGCGGCTGGCATCATTGCTCATCTCCGCAGACTACTCGGCAAACGCGAGCCTCGACTTTCAACTGCGGATCTCAATGAAATCATTCATGATCTGTTGAGACTCACGGAGGCTGAGGCTCGGTGCCGCGGCGTTGCTGTGCATCTTGAGTTGGCCCACGACCTACCGCACGTCATTGTCGACCAAATCCAGTTCCAACAGGTCGTTTTGAACTTGTTACGCAATGGGTTCGACGCAATGTCCGGCTTAGGAAATAGGCGGAGGAGTCTGACGATCACAACCTCGCTGCTGGATGGCGATAGCATCGAGATTGCCGTGCGGGATACAGGCCACGGTCTCTCGCCGGACGTTGCCGACAAAGTATTCGAGCCGTTTTTCACCACCAAACCGGAGGGACTCGGAATGGGCCTGGCTATCAGCCGATCGATCGTCGAGTCGCACGGCGGGCAGATTCGGGCCGTACCGAACCCTACGCAAGGCACCACCTTCCGATTCACGGTACCCTTCCTGCAAACGCAGTCCGACTAGCTCGGATTCTTCACGAGATGTAGGCCCAGCGTGCGCCGGGCGGCGGATTACTCCGGCAAGCACAATTGGTCGATGTATTGCGATTCGAAGTCGGGTTCGAGGTTCAACTCCACAATCTCCAATCGTCTGCTCACGCGCTTCATTTCAGCCAGCACGCCGCTGTCCAGCAGCGCCAGGTAGGCACCGGCGAGCGATGTGTTGCCAACCAGACGAATCTGATCCGGCCGAAACCCAGGCAGCAATCCGCAGCGGATGACGTTTTCCACGTCCATGTGAAACCCAAAGCCCCCCGCGAGGTACAGAGTGCCGATGTCGTCTGTCGACAGGCCGGCGCGATCGAGCAGGCATACGATGCCCGCAGCGATGGCGGCTTTCGCCTGCAACAACGACGCAATGTCGGCCTCGGAGACTACGACGGGTCTACTGGCGCTTCCGCGAGCGACGATGAACGACTGTCCGTGTGTGGCGTGTCGAAACAAACGTTGGCTGGGTGAGCCAAGAAAACGGCCGGTCTTCCGTATCAGGCCGGTACGACGGGCCTCGGCCATGAAGTCCACGTAGGCGGTGCCACAGAGCCCGATCGGATCTTCGCCGCCGATGATCTCGATGTCCGGTTCTTTCGAGTCGTCGTTCAATCGCACGTGGCTAATCGCGCCCCGACTGGCGCGGACTCCGCAAGCGAGCCCTGCGCCTTCGAAAGCCGGACCGGCCGCTGTGGCGCACCCGAGCAGTCGGTCGTCGTGCTTCAGAACAATCTCCCCATTGGTGCCCATATCGACCAGGAGGCTCGTCTCCATCTGATAGGCCATACCAGTCGAAAAAACGCCGGCGATAATATCCGCACCGACGTAGGCCGCTGCGCTGGGAAGGAAATGAATGGCAGGATCGAAAGCCGCCATTTGGCCGTCGGCGGGAACGGCAGAATATGCAGCATCCTCCGGTCGCTCCGAGATGCCGGCCGTCGTTGTTGGCGTCGATAGCAGGAGTTGGCGGGCTCGGAACACGCGGTGTTCGACAAATTCGGGCGTGAAAGGAACGGCTCCCATTGGGCTCGGATCCACGCCTGCCAGCAGATGCAGCATCGTGGTGTTTCCGGCCACTGCCAAACAGACGATCTGGTCAGCCGAAAGATTGGATTCCCGGAGGACTTCATCAAGTAACGGTTTGAGCGTTCGTTTGGCGATCGCTCGCTGGAGAAGACCAACGAATCTCTTGTGGTTCCGGCAGTGCTGAATCCGCGTCAGCACGTTGTCGCCCAATCGGGTTTGCGTGTTCAGCGAAGATGCCGTACTCGCAACCTCGCCGTTTTCCAGATCCACTAACGTGGCAACTACCGTTGTCGTGCCGACGTCGACGGCCACGCCAAAATCGGATCGTTGGGAACCAGCGGGACGAACAGACCAATGGTCGCCGCAGTGTTCAAGCGTCACGTGGATGCAGGCTTCCTGGAATTCCGCCAAGGCATCCAGGCCACGGCCGGGGCGCACGGGCAAATCGCCGTCGCGTTGTTTGGCAATCACCCTGCAGAGCGATTCAGGAAAAGGCATCGACTTGTCGATGTCACCGATGGGAATGTCTATCCGTTGCCACAATGGGTCGTGGGCGCGAGAGACGTTGGCGCAGAAGGACGTGACAACCTGCGGCGCGTGGGCCAATAGCGAACGCGCGGGGACGTGTACTTCGGCCTGACCGTCGGGAACCAACTGGTGCTGGCAGGCGCGAAGCGGCTCGTTCGCCTCGCCGGATTCCACGGTCTTTCCAGTGACGGTCGAGATTAAGGCACCCGAGAGCAACTCGACGCAGCATCCGTCGCACAGGCCACGCTGGCCGCAGCGAGTATTCAGCGGAAGATCGGCACGGCGTAATACGTCCGTCAGGAGCAGCGACTCGTGGGCGTCGTCAATCGCAACCGACCGGCGATCGTTGGCGGTATGGAAATCAAGCGTGGACATTACGGCTCCGCTAGGCGTCGGTCGCTTCGATTACACGTTCGTCACCGGTCATGCGGAAGGTCTGGCCGGGCCGTAACACAACAAAACGCTCGCTATCCCAACGCCCCTCCAACAGTGCTTTCAGCAGGTCCGGGTCCCCATGCTGGTGATCGAATGTCCAGCCCAGCCAGTCGGCGCATTTGCAGGTGTATTCCAGATCTTCGTCCGTGACACCAACGCCAAGATCCACGTACGCGGCCCGTTCGTAGCTGGAGAACCAGCCTTCGGCGGTTTCCATTAGGTATTCCGCATCATCCTCGCCGTATTTTTCGCGGTACTCCCGGTAGATTTTTTCGTGCCGTTCCGGGCCTGGGGGTACGTGGTGTTTATTCCATCCGGGCGAGTACCAATAGGTGCCGGGATGCTCGGCAACATATTCCGCGTATCGGCGTTTGCAGCCTAGAAGCAGAGTAATACAGTCGTGGGCGCGTGGAACGATCATGCGGCATCGGCCGGTGCGTACCCCCTCGGTTCCTCGGCTGCACAGGCCGTAGCCCAGTAGAATCGTTTCGGCCGGAGTTTCTTCCTCAATCCGTTCGATCGCTTCCTGCAACTGGTTCCGCAGCTTGGTCGGCTCGTTGTGCAGCCCCTGTTCCAGGTTCTCGATGCGGACGATATGCTCCAAATTGGCCGCAAAATGCTCGATTTCCGCCTCCAGGACGCTGCAGGAGATGACGGCGGTCGTGGGACGGTCGTCGGAATCGAGAGAGATTTTGTTCATGGTAAATGCGGACACATCGTTGCTTGGCGCCACGACGTATTGTAAACTGCGAGTTCGGGAATTCACATCCCGCGACGAAAACGGCTTAGGTCCAGTACTGCAAAAGTTCATGCGTCTTGCTGAAGGGTGGTTGATTCATGCCTGATCTCGGAAATCTTAGCGAAGCCATTAAGACTGGGAAGCGTGACGATGCGGTTGCACTGACGCGCGGAGCGATCGAAGAGAATGTGCCGGCCCAAGACATCTTGGATGCCATGGTGACGGCGATGGACGACGTCGGCCAAAAGTTCCAGTGCAACGAGATCTTCGTCCCGGAAATGCTGATTGCGGCCCGGGCGATGAAGGAGTCCATGGCGGCGTTGGAGCCGCAGTTGGTCGAGGCCGGTATCAAGCCGGTCGCCAAAGCCGTGGTCGGCACGGTTTCGGGCGACTTGCACGACATCGGCAAGAACTTGGTGGCCATGATGTGGAAAGGCGCCAACTTCGAGGTGATCGATTTGGGCACAAACGTCGCACCGGAGAAATTCGTCGAAGCTGCCAAGGAACACGGCGCTGAATTGGTGGGCCTGTCGGCCTTGCTGACGACGACCATGCCTGCCATCAAGACGACCGTGGATGCGATCAAGGCCGCTGGCCTGGACGTGACGAAAGTCGTCATCGGGGGTGCACCCGTCACACAAGAATACGCCGACCAAATCGGTGCCGACGGCTATGCTCCGGACGCGGCTAGCGCGGTGGAATTGGCGCGCTCGCTTCTGGTTAAAGCGGCCTGACCGGGAAGATGGGTGTCGGGTGTCGGTATTCGGGTGTCGGGGAAGACATGAATACCTAGTCCACGCGCATCCGTGGTCCTCAAGCCGCCCGCTTCATGCGGGCGGTCTGTGATTTCCAGCCTGACCGCAAACGGCACATCCACCGCTGCCTCTTCCCGACACCTGAAACCCGACACCCGACACCTACTTCAGCCTTCCCTCGCGATACGCGCCGATAAACTCCATCCCAAACATGTCCTCGCCCGTCAGCACGGCTTTGGCCAGCTTGAAGGGCTCTGACTCGGGATCGAGTTGCGACATGGCCGACATGGGCGTAGCAGCCGGGTCGATGATACCGCCGTCGGTGCCCGCCTCGGCGCACAAGTGCATGAAGACCATGTTCAGCAGTTTCCGGGCAGGCATACCGAACGAAATGTTGCTCAGCCCGCCGTTCAGGTGCACGCCATCGAACTCTTTGGCTGCCTGAGCCGTGGCTTCCATGAAGTGCCGGCCGTACATCGAGTCGGTGCTGACCGGCAGAACCAGCGGGTCCAAGTGCATTCTCTCTCGCGGAATCTCTGCACTCTCGAGCTTTCCCACGACTTCCCGGAAATTCGCCATTCTCTGCTCTGCGTCGGCCGGCATGCCTTCGCGGCCGGCTGCGTTGACGATGACGTCCGCATTGAATTCCTTGATCAACTCCGCGGCCTCCATCCGCTCCAAACTGACCGAGTTCAGCATCGGCGATTTGATGTCCTTGCGGCATTCCCGCAAGCCGATCCGCAGGATGTCGGCGTTGGACGAGTCGATACTGAGTGGCGTATCGTAGCGCGACGACAGGAATCGCGCGGTATGAGCCATCACTTCGCTTGCTTCCGCCGGATCCATCGAGTATTCGTCGACGTTCAAATCCAGGAAAGTCGCGCCGCCGGCGATTTGTCGGTCTGCCTGGTAGCAGAGATAGTCTTCGCCCGTGGCCCGATCGTCGTCCGTCCCATGGAGCGATTGGTAGATGGCCAGAGCGACATGCTTGATCTTGCCCTCGGCGAACGCCGGCGAGCGCCGCTCCCAATCGGCCGGCACCGACAAGAACCGCTCCGCATCTCCGTGGGTAAACTTCACTGCTTCCCCACCGTCGGGGAGGGCTGCGGTCTTGATGCCGCCTCTTTTCACGATCCGCGAGCAGTGGATGTTTTCGCCAACGACAATGAAGTCCGCCCAATTCATCAGATTCTTTCTCCTGTTACTGTCTGGAACACCCGATGCCGGTGGGGCCATTATACAAATGTGGACATCTGGGAAAATGACCAATGACCAAATCCCAATGACCAATGACAAGATAAAGAGCGGTGCGCGAACCCATCAAGAGATCAGTTCGTTGGTCATTGGTCATTCCTACGTACGCTGGTGGCGACAGCGATTGATTGTCTTATACTAGGCGGGAGTCACCTAAACGTATTTCCGCTGGTTTCCCCTTCCTTTGGGAGCGCGACGCATGAATGCACGAAACGACAATCACGGTAGTTGTACACCCTCGCGACGTGAATTCCTCAAGACATCCTCGGCGGTTGCCGTGGCAGGCGGTCTTTCGCTTGCACGCAGTGCGCACGCGGCCGGCAACGACGAGATCAAACTCGCCTTGATCGGATGCGGTGGACGCGGCAAGGGGGCAGCGGTTCAGGCTCTGAACAATGCGGCGGGAGCCAACGTCAAGCTTGTGGCTTTGGCCGACGCGTTTGAGGATTCCGTCGATCAGGCTCACAAACTGATTTCGAAACGGGTACCCGACAAGGTGGACGTACCCGAGGAACGGAGATTCGCCGGACTGGACGCCTACCAAAAAGCGATTGATTGCGGCGTCGACATGGTATTGATGTGCTCGCCACCCGGCTTTCGTCCGCAGCAATTCGAGGCGGCCGTCAAGGCCGGCGCCCATGTGTTCATGGAGAAGCCCGTGGCCACCGACGCCCCCGGCGTCAGGCGAATCATGGCTGCCAACGAAGAAGCGAAGAAGAAAGGGCTGTTGGTTGCGGTCGGCCATCACTTGCGTCACGAAGTCAAACACCGCGAAGTAATCCAGCGGATACATGACGGAGCCATCGGCAATGTTCTGTTCCAGCGGGCATATTTCAATTCCAGCGGAGTGTGGGTCCGGCCACGCCGACCGGATCAGACCGAAATGCAACACCAGGTACGCAACTGGTACTACTTCACCTGGCTCAGCGGAGACCATATCGTCGAGCAGCACGTCCACGACTTGGACGTCTGCAACTGGGTCAAGCAGGGACCGCCGGTCGAGGCGCAGGGCATGGGCGGTCGGCAAGTCCGTATCGGTCCTGCCTACGGCGAGATCTTCGACCACCATGCCGTCGAGTTCACTTACGCCGACGGTTCGAAGATGTTTAGCTACTGCCGCCACATTCCTAACTGCTGGGGCAGCTTCTCGGAGCATGCACATGGCACCAAAGGATCGGTCAACATCGAAGGCCACGGCCGCGCCGTGCTTCGTATCGACGACGCGGAGCCAATGACTATCGAACGCGGACCGGACGGGCACCAACTCGAACACGATCATCTGTTCGCAGCGCTGCTGGAAGGCCGACCGTACAACGAAGGCGACTACGGAGCAACCAGCACGATGACGGCAATTCTGGGTCGCATGGCCAGCTACTCGGGCCAGATCATCCCTTGGGATGATGCCCTGAAGTCCGAAATCGACCTGTGCCCCAAGCAGTCTGCGTGGGACGCCGAGACGCTGGTGAAGCCCGGCGAGGACGATTTGTACGCCTGTGCCATGCCGGGGAAGACGAAGGTGTTGTGAGCCATCAGCGGTCAGCAGTCAGCTTTCAGCCTATCCCTTCTGGCTGACCGCTGATCGCTGAAAGCTGACGGCTGGCAAGACGGAATCTCAACTCTCGAACGGAGTCCGCCCATGCACGCCTTGATTGAACAACTACTCACCGACCGGCCTGTCATCACGGACGGGGCGTGGGGAACGCAACTGCAGTCGCGCGGTCTGCCGATCGGCACGTGCCCCGACGAATGGAACTTGTTGCGGCCGGAACAAGTCGAAGAGGTGCCACGCGCCTACGTCGAGGCCGGCAGCCAGATCGTTCTAACCAACACGTTTCGGGCCAACCGCGTGGCATTGACCGATTACGGCCTGGCCGAGAAGGCCGAGGCGATCAACCGGGCCGGTGCCGAGATTTCCCATCGGGCCGCGGGTGGTCGCGCCCACGTATTCGGTTCGATGGGCCCCAGCGGCAAGATGCTGATGATGGGCGAGGTCAGTGAGGACGAGCTGCTGTCTGCCTTCGCCGATCAGGCCCGCGCCTTGGCCGATGGCGGCGCACACGCGTTGGTGTTCGAAACGATGGGAGATCTGGCCGAAACAAAACTGGCCGTTGAAGCGGCAAAGAGTACGGGGCTACCGGTCGTGGCCAGTATGTGCTTTGACTCGGGCGCCGATGTGGACAGAACGCTAATGGGGACGACGCCCGAACAAGCGGCGGAAGAGCTTACGGCAGCCGGTGTTGATGTGGTCGGCGCGAACTGCGGGCAAGGCATTGCGAGCTACGTTGATATCTGCCGACGCCTCCGTTCGGCGACTGATCGGCCAATATGGATCAAGGCCAACGCCGGAATTCCCGAAATGGTCGACGACCAACCAGTGTACAGAACTACGCCTGAGGAGTTTGCCTCGCACGGTCCGGCACTGGTCGAAGCGGGTGCGGATTTCCTGGGCGGCTGCTGCGGGACGGGGCCGGAGTTCATCACGGCATTGATAAAGGAGGTCCGCCCGTGAATTCGCGGGAAAGGGTGCTTTGCGCCATCAATCACCAGCAACCCGATCGCGTGCCGATCGACGTGGGCGGCACACGCCAGTCCGGCATTGCGGCGTCAACCTACCACCAACTGAAGGAGTCCTTGGGGATTTCTTCCACGACGCGTGTATACGATCTGTACCAAATGCTGGCCGACGTGGAACGTCCTGTGATGGAACGGTTCGGGGCCGACGTCGTCGGACTGAATCGTCCGGCAATCGCCTTCAATATCCGCAACGAGAACTGGAAGCCCTGGCAGATGTTCGACGGCACGCCGGTCGAAGTGCCCGGCGGCTTCGAGCCCGCCGTGGAAGACAACGGCGATTTGCTTTTAGTGGACGACGGAGAACCCGTGGCTCGCATGCCGAAAGATGGGTTCTATTTCGACCGCGTGGACAAATATCCGGGTGCAGCCCACGTCGATTTGGACGGATACGAACCTCCACGCCTGACAGATCAGGAAGTGGAGCATTACCGGGCTCAATCCGAAGCGTTGTACCAGAATACGGATTTCGCCATCGTCGCGCCGATGGGGCCGCCGTACGAACTGTTCTACGGGCTCGGCACGGGCGACTTCGAGAACTGGATGATTACGCTGGCCAGCGAACCGGACTACGTCAGCGCGCTGTACGAGAAGCTGGTGGACGCGTGGTTGGACAATCTCCGGCGGTTTGTCGACGCGGTTGGCGATCGTGTACAGATCCTGCAGGTAAACGACGATTTCGGTACGCAACACTCGCTGTTCCTGTCGGTCGAGATGTACCGCAATCAGATCATGCCGTACTACAAACGCGGATTGGATTGGGTCCACGAGAACACGGACATGAAAGTCCTGCTGCACTCAGACGGAGCGATCTTTCCACTGATTCCGTCGCTGATCGAAACGGGATTCGACATCCTGAACCCCGTCCAGACCAGTGCCAACGGAATGGACGCACTGCAGTTGAACGGGCAGTTTGGCAACCAGTTGTCTTTCTGGGGCGGATCGCTGGATTGCCAAAAGACGCTGCCGTACGGAACACCGGAGGAAGTGGTTCGCGAGGTGCAAGAGCACTTGCGAGTCTTCGCGCCCGGTGGCGGATACGTATTTGCGTCCGTGCATAATATCCAGGCAAACGTACCGCCTGAGAACGTGATTGCCATGTTCGATACGGCGTTGGCATTCGACATGTGAGCAACGCTCACGAATTAATGTCTTCGTTTAACCCGAAGCCGGAGGCGATGGCGGGCGATGCATGTGGACCGTCCATCCCACTTCCCGCCATCGCCTCCGGCTTCGGGTTAAACGGACCGGGAGAGAATGACGAAATTATCTTGATGGTGGTACTAACGTTAGGACATTTGCCATGAATGGTCGTGAAAGAGTCTTTGCGATGATGGAAGGTCGGCCGATGGATCGCGTGCCGCTGATGCCGATCACGATGATGTTCGCGGCGGACCACGCGGGCGTGAAGTACGGCCACTACGCTGCCGACTACCGAGCACTCGTCGACAGCCAGATCCAGACGGCCGAGGCGTACGACTTCGACTACGTTTCGAGCATCTCGGACCCGGCTCGCGAAGCGACCGACTGCGGTGCGCGCACCGAGTGGTTTGACGACCAACCGCCCGCGATCATCGAATCCGATGCCTTTCTGGCTGATAAGGCGACGTTGGCCTCGTTGGATATTCCGGATCCACTGGGCGAAAACCGGATGCACGATCGTGTACGTGCGGCGGCGCTGTTCAAGGAGCGAGTCGGCGGCGAGAAATTGATCGAGGGCTGGATCGAAGGCCCATGCGCCGAAGCGGCCGACCTGCGCGGCATCAACACGCTGATGTTGGACTTTTACGACGATCCGGACTTTGTGCGCGACCTGTTCGAGTTCACTCTGGAGATGGGGTTGCGTTTCGCACGTGCTCAAGTCGAAGCGGGCGTCGAGTTGATGGGAGTGGGCGACGCCGCCGCATCGCTGATTGGCCCGCAGCTTTACCAGGAATTCGTTTGGCCCTACGAAAAGCGACTCGTCGAGGGTCTGCACAACATGGGGACCAAGGTCCGGTTGCACATTTGTGGCAATACCAACGCGATCCTCGAACCCATCGGGCGTCTGGGTTGCGACATCGTCGATCTGGACTTCATGGTCCCCGTAGCCGACGCCCGGCGAGCCATGGGACCGGATCAGGTCCTGCTAGGGAACATCGACCCCGTACGAGCCCTGCGTGACGGTTCGCCGGAATCCATCACCGACGCAATCGCCCAATGTCATCGAGACGCCGGCGAGCGGTACATCGTCAGCGCAGGCTGCGAAGTGCCACGCGGCACGCCTCGCGAGAATGTATTAGCGCTAACTGAATACGCTCGCACGACGGCGTCCTGGTAGGTCCCGTCTGCCGGACGGGACCTCGGAGTCGACGGACCAATGATCGCGAGGTCCCGCTCGGCAAGCGGGACCTACTGCGTCCGTGTCGCTAATTCCGGTGCTTCAATTCGCGGCGAGTGGGCTCCGCAGCTTTCGGCGTTTGGGTCGGCTGGCTGCGGTTCCGGGTAAAAGCCGAACTGGCGTAGCAGGGCCAGTTTCGGCAAAACGTTGCCCTCCAAGTCGATGTGGAAAAAGCCGGGAAAGATATCCGGATTGCCCGTGATCAAGTCAAAATACTCCCCGTAACGGTCGGGCAGATTGATTGTACCGCCTTGGCAGACTTCGTGGCCCGTGAAAACGAATTCGGGAAACAGGTACGGACAGAATTCCAATTTGGCCTTCTCGCTCCACTCCCGATAGACCTCGGTTTGCGGCAGCAGCGACAACAGGCTGGGCAGAATCCTCGCGCCTAGCATCCGGAACGAGACCATTTGGAAAAGCGATTGATGGAAGTCCTCCATGGTCTCGAACGGGAATCCCCACACGAAGAACGTGTCGACTCGGCGAAAGATCTCCACCGCGGCAGGCACGACTTCCATCGCTTGGGCCGTGTTGAAACCTTTCTTGATCTGCTTCAGCACGCGATCCGACCCCGATTCGATGCCGAAACGCAATTCGACGCAGCCACATTCGGCCATGGCCCGCATCATTTTTTTGTCGACCAGGTTTACCCGGCCAAACGCTTTCCAGGACACGTCCATCCCGCGCGAAGATAACTCGCGGCAGAATGTCATCACTTGCCGCTTACCGGACACAAAGAACTCGTCCTGGAATAGGAACAGATCAACGCCGGCAGCGCGGTGCAGAAACTCCATCTCGTCGACAATGTTCGTCGGGCCGCGCGAGTAGCTTTCCAGGCTCCAAACCGGCGCAACTGAACAAAACGTGCAGGGGTACGGGCACCCGCGGCTGGTCATCATCCCGTAGCCCGCGTAGCGCGACAGTTCGATCTTGTCGAATGCGGGGAAAGGAATCGCATCCAGTTCGCGGATCCGTTGCCGTTTGGGATTGTGCCGGATGGTCCCGTTGCCGTCGTGGAACGAGATACCATCGACGCCCGCAAGATCGCCGCCGGCTTGAATCGTTCGCAGCAATTCCGGACCGGTTCGCTCGCCTTCGCTGCGGCAGATGATGTCGACCCAGGGAAACCGCCGCAGGATCTTCTCTTCCACGGCCGTCGAACCGACGCCTCCGAGCACGATGGTACGATCGGGATAGGCTTCTCGCAACGCTCGAATCGCCAGGATGGTAAACGGCAACAGGTTGGCCATGCAACTCAGGCCGATCACCGGTGCCGGATCGCGCAGGAAATCGACAAACACCTGCATTTCGAACGGATCGTCCGAATCGACGCACTGGTAGTCGCGAAAATCGACCTCGAATCCGGCGTCCTCCAATGCTCGCGTAAGGTAGAGGGGGCCGAGCGGCACATGCAGTTCGCGCTCGATCTCCTCACCGTAACGCATGAACAGCATGTTCAGGTTGACGAGTGTGATGTCGGCAGGCATGGGCGTCCTCCGTAGGTCAGGCCGTGCCTGACGAAATACGTCATCGAGCTGTTATGCCCGTTTCCGTCAGGCGGAGCCTGACCTACTCTGGCTCAGATGATGGTGGCAGGTCCGGGCGACTGCCGGTCGGTGCCGGTACCCGATCGGGACGGATGCCGCGAATTGTCTGGTCCGGAGGCGAATCGTTCGGTTGCTCGGTCGCCGGTTCCTCCACCGCCTGATTCGGTTCAGCGGCACCTTCCGTGCTGCCGTCCTCCGGCGGTTCATTGGGTTCCGGCATGTCCGGCTCGATTCCTGTCACCGCGGGGCGGTCGGGACGGCTGCCCCAGGATGTCGGCTTCTTGGGGGAGTCAGGGCGGCTACCGGTTGGTGCCGGTCCGCCGCACCCAGTTTGCGCCAGTCCCAACGCAGCCAGCATGGCGGCTGCGGCCTTGCCCAGAAACACACGGCGATGCTCCTGCGGCACGACCGTGCGGTCGATCACCGCTCCGAGTTGTTCGGCCGGCGCAGCCTGGAGCATCATTGCCTCGGCCGGGTCGAGTTTCAGTCCGATCTCGTCGGCCGCCTCGGCGCGTCTGGACAACAGTACCTCTCTGAACTCGGGATCGACCGCCGCCTTCTTAACCAGAATCTCGATCCCGCGCGGGATGTCGCCAACGCTCTGACCGCTACCTGGCGGACGCCCACCGACGATGGTTGTCCGAACCGCTTCCTGTTCCACCGCCCGGTCGGCACGGAACTGCGGCCCGGAGGTACGAGGGGATTCGCTCATCAACCGGTCCTCCTTCGAATAGGCACAACTCACACTACATGCTACCAAACATCGCGCGAGTAGGGCAAACCGTTTTGCCGCCGAGGAACCGATTATCGTGTTGATATCACGCCATGCCGCGTCTCTTGAGTTCGCCCACCACGCCTTGAACGATACGGGCGACGTGCTCCGGATCAAGAGATTGGCCGACGGGGCAGCCGCCGACCGGTTCTTCTGTGAAACCTTCCGCGGCCAGCAGGCACTGCAGGTCGCGGCTGAGTGAATTCAACTCCAGTTTTTGGCTTTCCGATTTCGGCTGGCGTCCGATACCGGCGTCGATGCCGCGCAGTCGCAATGCCGCGCGAAAGCCTTCGGGGAATTCGGCCGAGTAGATCATCGAATCGAACAATGTCAGTAGACGGTACTGGAGGTCGCGTGCCTCGTCCAACCGGCCGGCGATTGTCAGATCGTACAGTTTGCGAGTGATCTCCGGCACGATGCCGCTGGTAGCGTTCGTGCCGCCGTCGCAGCCGATCAACAGCATTGGCATCAGCGCGGCGTCCCAGCCGGTCAGGAAACTGAACTCAGGGCGAACCCGCCGGACAGCCGCGATCATTCGCATCATGTTGGGCAAATCCCCGGAGGAGTCTTTGATCCCGATAACGCGGGGGCACTCTTCCGCCAAACGCTTCACCGTCGGAACGTCGATGGGCGAGGCGAACATGGGGATGTTGTACAGCGTGACGTCGATGGGCGAATTGTCGGCAATCTCTCTGAAGTACGCGTAGACGCCCGCCGCCGAGAGCTGATAGTAGAATGGCGACACGATGGCCACGGCCCGTACGCCGATCGCATGATAATGCTCACACGCTTTGATCGTCTCGCGAACGTTCGCTTCGGCTGCACCGGCCAGCGTCGGCACTCGGCCAGCCGCCTGATCGACCATGATTTCGACAATGCGGCGGCGTTCTTCGGCAGTGAAACGCGTGAATTCGCCGGTCGAACCGTTTGGATACAGTCCGTGGACGCCCCGCTCGATCAGCCAATCGACGTACCGGCGTAGTTCGGGTTCGTTGATTTCGCCGGAGCCGTCCAAGGGGACGATGTTAGGTGTGAAAATGCCGGTTAGTCGCTTTGTATCAGACATTGGACGTTGTTGCCTTCAGATTTCAAGATCGTCAGCCGGGGCAGGCTTGGGAGAATACGGAGAATCTGCCGGGTCGTTTCACAATGATAGCTCAGAGTCTTGTCCCGTGCGATGTGCTCACGATTCTCCGGGCGAATGAGATGTCGTGACTCTGGGCTTTTTGCGGAAGGGGACGTGACCGCGTGGACTCAGGTCCCGCCCGGCAGGCGGGACCTACCAAGAGGCGCATAGCGTCCGCCCATCCAGGCGTCTGAGGCTCCATGCGGGAAACCTGGTGAAAATGATGAAGCGATGGCGGTTGGTTTCTTGGGGCGGTCCCCAAGCCGAGTTCGGGAACACGAATCGCTTGGGATCGTCATTCTGTGCGGACTGTGGTAGCATCATTCTCTTGGATCTTCCTGCTTGAAATGCTCGAATCATGGCAGACGTCTTTACATTCCTGACTGCATCGAACGGGTCTCGTGCCGGGTCAAGCTTCTTGCTCGAGTCGAAGGCCGAGAACCTGGTCGGGCGCGGGATGGACTGCCATATCGTGCTGTCGGACCCATTGTGCTCGCGTATCCATGCCCGCATCGAGTTTTCGGAAGACGCGTGGTGGTTGCACGATGCGCATAGTCGCAATGGGACCTTCGTCAACCAGCAGAAGATTGATGATGCACAATTGGTCGATGGGGCCATCGTGCGTTTCGGCTCGGCCGAATACTCATTTCACCAGGACGCGCCGGAACCGGACGACATCGCCCATTCCAACCCCAGTCTAACCAAGACGGCCGAGTTAGAGCGTCCGATCGAACTCGACGAGACGACCAGTACGACGGTCACCTCAAAATCTGCCTTGCTGCAGGAGGTCGAGGGCTCGCACGATTTCTTGGTTTTGTACCAATTGACTATCCGTTTGCTGGGCTGCTGCGATCCGGACGAAGTGACGCGGATCTCTCTGGAAGTGTTGAGCGGGATTACGGGCGCGACAGCATCCGCGTTTCTGTGGATGAGTGACGACGGCCAGATGAAGTTGAAGCTGGCCGAACCGCAAGACGCCGCGGACGCGATCGTCACGAACGAGACTTTGACCGGGATTGTCTGCCGACACGGGCAGGCCATCTGGATGAATCATCCCACATCCCCGCTCAAACCTCCGTGTTTGAAGCGATTCGCCGATGCTATTTGTGTTCCTCTTTTGCACAAGGACACGACGCCTGGGGCAATTCACCTGATCCGCGAAGAAGGGACTTTTGGCCGAAGCGATTTCCAATTCGCCAAGTCTCTGGCCAATATCGTCGTGGCGGCGCTGGTGAAAGCCCGCCGCCAGGCAACGCTCGAAGTCGAGCATCAGCGGCTGATCGTCAAGTCGGCGGATTTCGACGAATTGATCGGCGGAAGCGAACCGATGCGGCAGTTGAAGGAGAGAGCCAAACGTGTCGCCCGGGCCACCGGATGTCTACTGATCCGCGGCGAAAGCGGCGTGGGCAAAGAGCTGGTCGCGCGGGCCGTGCATCGGCTTGGCGGCCGCGCCGATCGTCCGTTGCTGTCGGTCAATTGTGCGGCGATCCCGCGCGATCTGATGGAAAGCCAGTTGTTTGGCCACAAGAAAGGCTCGTTCACGGGTGCGGACGCGGACCACATCGGCTGGTTCGAGCAGGCAGACTCGGGGACGCTGTTCTTGGACGAAGTCGGCGAAATGACACTGGAAGGCCAAGCCAAGCTGCTGCGCATTCTGGACGGGCACCCCTTCTTGCCAGTCGGCGGAACGCGCGAGCGAAGCGTGGACGTGCGCGTGATTGCCGCCACCAATCGGGATCTGCGCGAGTTTGTGCGTGACAAAAAATTCCGCGAGGATCTCTACTATCGGCTTACCGTGTTCGAACTGGTCATCCCTCCGCTGCGCGAGCGGGGAGGCGATATCGAAATGTTGGTCCAATACTTCTTGCACCGATTCAAGATCGAGCACGGTCGCCCGCGGTTGACGCTATCGGACCCGGCCCGGCATCGGCTGTTGTCCTACGGATGGCCCGGCAACGTGCGTCAGTTGCGCAACGTGACCGACAGCGCCGTGGTGATGGCCGAAGACGATGTGATTCAGCCGGAGGACTTGGGTCTGTACGACGCAGGCGACGGGACGTTTGATTCGCTGCGAGTCGACGTGTGGGAGCAGCGGTTGATCCAAGAGGCGCTAAAACGCACGAACAACAGTGTTCCGGAAGCTGCGAAACTGCTGGGGATCGGACGAGCCACGGTGTATCGGAAGATCGACGAGTACGGGATTGAACGCTAGGCGGCGTGTCTGCACGTCAGGAACTGCCCCTCTTGGCCTTCTCCAGTTCTTCCCCGAGATTGCGCGCCGTATCCGGGTCCAGGAACTTCGACAGAAGTTGGCTCGTGTCCTTGAACAATTGGTCGATCTTCGCCTGGACTCGCTTGTCCGGCGCTTTGACGCGTTGCTCTTGATCTCGCAACTGGCGAAGCAAGTCGGAACGTGTCTCTAGATTGCTGAACTTCTCATGCAGCTCAGTCGCTTTGTCAAGCTCCTTGTTCTTCATATGGCGTCGGATACGGGCCTCGTACAGGTGACGCCTGGCCACCAAATCCATGACCTTCGTCTGCAGGCCCTTGACGAATCCTTCGACCTCCAATCGAAGATCGTCGTTGCTGACCTGAACGGTCAACTCCGGCTCCAAACCCGGCACCGTCGGTAGTCGTGCCAGCAAGCGGCCTCCATTGCGAACGTACAGAATGCGCAGGGGCCCTTCGGCTTTGACTACTTCGAGCATTCCTCGCCAATCGGTCTTTCCCAGAAGTTCCGACTTCTCCGTTTCCGGGTCTTTGGCGTGGATTTCATAGCCGCCAAGTGGCAAGGGAGATTCGTCGCGGGTTTGCACTCGAAGAAACGTAGATTCACCTCTCGATTTGGCCACCAATGCCAGCTTGACGGTACGCGAACTGCTTCGCCCACCGAGCGCCGAGTGCATCCCGGAATGGACCCGACACTGCAGGACGGCTCCGTGACGCTCGTTGATCGTCATGAACGTCCAAGGTATCACCTGAACTCCGGCCACCATTGGTTCGCCCAGGCGATCGTTGCGGCGGATGATGGGCAGCAGAATATCGTGGTCATGAATCTGAGACGGCGACGAGTCATCGGTGATCAATCCGCCGGCTCGAATGCGTACTTGAGCTTCTCTGATTCTGGGCATCTCAATCCGGCCCAGCGGCGAGAACGCGTCGGCCACCGCAGCGAACGCCTCGTGCGGAATCCTGGCCGGCTGAACGACGCGACGCGAGAGGGACGGTCGCCATACGCGCGAGCGACAATCCAGTTCCCGGACCGTGATCACCGAGCCCGTCATTTCCGTCCGGATCCCCAGCAGGAACAGTTTGTCGTCGTTCTTGAGCATGGCCTCTGCGACGGCTTTCACGTCGTCGACCGTGACCAAATCGACGTCTGTCGCAACGTCGTTTTGCAGTTCGGCCGGGCATCGGACGGTTTCGATGGCCCAAGTGGCGCCCGCCACGACGTAGGATCGCTGAGAAATGGTCTCGGCAATCTGCTCCATCAAACGATCCGTCGTCTCGCCAGAATCGTCAAAAGCAACCCAAACCTTGATGATATAGGGCGAGTATTCCCATGTGGCTTGGGCGCGGGCGGCGGCGGGAACGAGACAAACGGCCCACAGGAGCGCGACGCGAATCAAGAAGGACGGATTGGCAATCCGTCCTACGGCATGCGCCCATGACGCAGAGAAGTCGTGGCTGTGGACTCGAACCAAATACATTCCCTATTCCTTCAGCACCGGCGGCACAACTCGCCACTGGTCCACGTCTTGATAGAAGAAAACGGGAGAAGTGTGAACGCCCCGCAAGCCGTTGTGATAAACGAAATGGTCGACCATTTGCCACAGGGGGATCACAGTGACCTCTTCGTGTATCTGCCGATGCAGTTCGTGCAACCGCTGGCGAGCATCCTTCCAGTTTTCCGCTTCATCCAGTTGTCTCAGCGTCAAGCCCACGTAGGGGTCCGTCGAAGGTGCCGTGCCGCCAGGACCAAAAATGCGGCGAACGTCGACCAACGGCTCGCGCATGGCCAACTCAAGGTACAGTAGATCGTATTCGCCATTGGGATCCATGGTTCGCCCCGGAGGTAATTCGCTGAGCGAACACTTGATCCCCACGATGTCCAGTTGCGTTTGAATCTGTTTGCAGACGAAGCGAGGCATCTCGAACGGCGGATGGGCGATCACCAATTCGCCTAGCACTGGGGCTTCTTCCTCTCGCATATCTGCCAGAGCGCCAAGCTGCTGTTCGGTCAGGCTAAGAAGAATCGCCGCCATCACCGGGTCATACTCCCGCGCCTCGATCCGTTCGTCGTAGGCATACGCCGAAGGATCGTTGTCGGTGACGCCTGCGGGGAAAGGCACGCTCACCACGCGGCACCCCGGAACGTCCTTTTGATTCAAAAGGCCCTTTTTCAGGATGACTTCACGATTGATCCCATACACCAATGCACGGCGAAACGTGCGAGTGGCCAAGTGTGGATTGTCCGTGTTGGGCACCAACACATGAAGCGTTGGAAAGGCGTATTGGCCGACTACCAACGTGGGATCCTCGCGCAACCGCAAGGCATCGTTTGGCAAGATGCGATCAATCATGTCGATCTTGCCCTTGCGCAAAGCGGTGATCGCTTCGCGTGGCTTGGGATAGAATCGTTCTACAATAACTGGCCTCAGATCGTCGTCACCCTGTCCGTCGCCGGTCGGCTCGAAACGCGTTTCGTTTTCGTCCTGCGATGCCTGCGAGTAGCGAGTCGAGAGCCCATCGTCGGAGCTCAGTCGCGACTGCAGCAGGGCGTGGGGCAAAACGTAAGGCCGCCGGAGTTCCACACGCACACGGTTGACGCCTTCCATTTCGAGCCCCGACATCGAGCTTGCCCAGGCCGACTGGTAGCTCTTGCCGCCCGGATCGGCCAACGTCGCCAGGTACCGGGAGAGATCGTAACCGGTGAATCGGCCTCCGGTGTCTTCGTCGCGGATGTCGAATATCAATTGCTTGCGGTCGTCGCTCTGTTGGACGATTCCATACGGACACGCATATCTGCCGCCTTCCGGACCACGCTCGGTGAAACGGAGCAATGTGCGGTACATCAAGTTGCCAGATCGGCGCGACGGCGTGCTGTCCAGGCTACTGGGATCGTGTCCGTCGAAAGCCGGTTGCGATACGGCGACGACAACCAGTGGATACTGGCGGGCAATCTCCAGGACCAGCTCCCGTCCACCTTCTAGTCGGGGCCATATCTTCAACATTTCGCCGGCAAGCTCGTGAGCCTGCTGGAAACGCTTGGCCGCCAGATGCGCGGCCGCTTCGTCGCGCTGCTTGGCCGCTACCCCTTTGAGTTGCTCCTCCCATGTCGCCCCAACCTTCAGCCGATTGGCGTAGTCCTTTTGCAGCCTTTCCAAGAGCACACGGGCCGAGTGGTAGTCCTGTCGGTCGACGTAACTCTTAATCAAACGATCGCCGACGATTTCCATTGCCGCCTGCACCGTTCCCCGCCCGCCTCGATGTTGATACTGAGGATCGCGACGAGAAAGCTCCTCCAGGACCGAAAACGCCTCGGCGAAGCGGTTCTGTTTGAGCAGTACGCCAGCGTTGATGTATAGATAGGCGTTTAGCGATTCCTGTAGACCTAGCGTATTGGGAAACTGTCTGAGGAGGTGCTGAAAGTACTTATAGGCTTCGTCAAACTGCCCTTCGGACTCCTTGAACTTGTCGGCCAAACTGAGTTGAGCTGCCCTGTCGACGATACTCTCCGTTTCGCGCAACACCAAGTCGCCGAAGAACTCGATACTCTCGATGTGTCGCCACATCACCTCGTATTCTTCATTCTGCTTGTCGAACAGCCGCACTTTCAGCTTGCCCACTCGCTTCGATTCGGGGGGCATGCGCTGGTCCGGAAACGGTAGCGGCATGACTTTCAGCACGACATTGTCGTTGGCCTTATCCAGCGTAATCAGATCGTACCACTTCTGTTCGTAGAATTTCTTCTTCGGCGGCTTAGGCTTTGGCGCGGCCTTGGGTTTGGCCTTCGGCTCCGCTGCCTTGTCCGGTGTGCCCGGTTTTGGCTTGGGAGAATCGCCCGGCGGATCCTGGGCCGGGGCACCAATCAAGAGAACAGCCGACAGCAAGACGCACATACACGCCGACGACGCAAGCCGAGCCGTCAAGCCTGGTAATCGACGTATTTCGTTTGATCTGGCGGCGTCGGCCATATTGTGGTCCGCAAACATCGACAAAAACCAAGGACAGAACGTCCTGTATGATGACAAAGGCAGAAACTAATAGTCTACTTACCAAACGGGCAAAACGAAATACTGGGGGCCCACATTGAGATGCAGAGAGTGCGGAGCAATAATCTTAGGAACGAACAAGCACCTGCGTTGTACAGACGCAAGTAGACAGCCAATAGAAAGGGAGTTATGAACGCTCGCTTCATGTTTGTCGCCGTTGGTTTCGTGTGTTGGCCCATGTACTCGCCCGTCGCGTCGTCAGCACAGGATGCGGGTCAACAGCCGGGGGCGGCGCAGGTGTTGCGGGAGGAGTGGCTGTTTCAGGCGGATGGCTCTCCGGATATGGACCGGACCATTGCGGAACTGTTGTGGACGGAACAACTGGCCGCCCGGCTTCAAACTCGCCAGAACCCACCCGATTTGGCTGTGGATTTAGCGGCATTGAAGGCCATTCGCGAGAAAATCGCGGCGGTGACCGTCATTCCGCATAAGCCTCCCGTGGGCGCGGCAGACGTATCGGCATTCCAGGTCACGAGAACCGGTGAATCGCTTTCGCCCGAAGGGCCTGTTGAATACACCGTCTGGTGCTGGATTCGCACCCGCGGTCAGGTGTTGGACGTTTTGGGTACGGGGGTCTCGCCGGGCGATCTTCTCCTGGTAGTCAACCGCGGACCGGTTCGAGCCCATCATTTTACCGACAAGGGGCCGAATGCGCTGGACGGCAAGATTCCGGTTAACGATGGTCGTTGGCATCACATCGCTCAGACGGTTCTCGATGGTCGGCTTTCCCTCTACGTCGACGGTCGGCTTGACATTTCGGCGGATATCACCGGTAAGCCGATCAATTCCGGAAAGTCGATCTTCTTGGGCTCTGCCGATGGCAGCGGGGCGAGAAGTCGCTATTGCTTCCGCGGCGAGCTGGAAGGGATGAAGCTGATCCCGCGTGCCTACTCGGCTGAAGAACTCCGTCAGGTATACGAGCAGGACGCTGACAAGCACAGCGCGGATCAGAAAACCAGAATTGAAAATGGGATCGACATCGAGGGCGTCTATCTTGCCATCCGCCAAATCAAGCGGGCGATCTTCATGAAGGACCCACTGATCGACTTCACTAGGCTGCTGTTTGTTGACGTTCCCTGCTACGACGCTCTGAACCACGAGTCGATGCACCGCGTTTTTCCTCAGGCACAGAACAATGACGGCCGTCTGATGACACTCGACGGTCTGGGACCCGGTGGAACGCTGAAGGATTTGACGGGACAACGCGGCATGTTCTGGCGGCCTGATTTGTCGTTCGACGCCAAGAAGGTGCTATTCTGCATGCGAACGGAAGGCGAACGGACGTTTCACCTCTACGAGACGGGCGTGGATGGCGGCTCCATTCGACAGATCACGCACGGACTGTACGACGACTTGGATCCTATCTACATGCCGGACGGCAATATCATGTTCCTGTCGAACCGGGGAAACAGTTACGCGCGGTGCGCCGTGGCGCATCCGAGTTACGTTGTTTCGCGATGCGACTCGGACGGCACTGACATCTACGTTGTCAGCATGAGCAACGAACCGGAATACACACCGTGCCTGCTGCCGGACGGCCGCGTGATGTACACCCGTTGGGAATACACCGACAAGGAGCTGATGCGGATTCAGAGCCTCTGGACGATGAACCCCGACGGCACAAACGTCTCGACGCTGTGGGGGAACCAAAGCACTTGGCCGGACATGTTGGTCGAGGCGCGGCCGATTCCCGGATCGCGGCGGATCATCTTCTCGGGTCAGGGCCACCATGACATCGTGCACGGATGCATCGGGAAGATCGATCCAGCCCAAGGGTTCAACTATCCGGATGGGCTCACGCGAGTCACGTCGGAGCGGCCGTGGGCCGAGGTGGGCAACGGGCCGGCCGAAAAGCTGGAAAACGCCGATTACCACGCGTCAGGACGGTTTGATGGTTATCGCTGCCCGTTTCCCTTAAGCGAAGAGCTCTTCCTGGTATCCGCCCGGCGTTCGGGCGATGCGCGGTTCTCGCTGTATCTGATGGATGTTTGGGGCAACCGAGAGCTCATCCATCGAGGCCAATACGACATTCTGTATGCCATGCCGGTGCGTCCGCGAGAGCAACCGGAAGCGATCCCTGATCGAGTCGTGTGGCCCGGGCTGCAAAGCGAAGGGCGGACTCCCGAGCCCGGCATACTTTTCAGTAACAATGTATTCGAGGGTGTGCCCGACGCTGTACGTGAGCAGGCAGTGTACGTCCGCGTGATCCACCAGGACTATACGACCTTTACCTACGGGCTGAAGTGCCAGATGCCCGACGGCAAGGGAGATCGAAACCGGTCCTTCCACCAGCACGCTGGTCCGCCGTTGACGATCACGGGCAACGACGGGATTAAGCGCATCCTGGGCACGGTACCGATCGAAAGCGACGGATCCATCGCCGTCGAGGTGCCGCCCAGTATCCAGGTTCACTTCCAGCTTCTGGACAAGGACTACAGGGCGTTGCACGTCATGCGGTCGTTCACGGGAGTGATGCCGGGCGAGCGGCGTGGCTGCATCGGCTGCCACGAGACGCATACGACCACACCAATCAGTGAATCATCGATCGCGATGAAGAATGACCCGATTCAGCCAACGCCACCACCTTGGGGCTCGCGCTATCACCTCGGCTATTGCGCCGACATCCAACCGATCTTTGACCGCTACTGCGGCCGATGTCATCAAGGCGATGGTAAGGGCCGCGAGCATCTTGACCTGACGTTCCGTCCCAGCGCCGATTCGGGTTCGTACACTGAGCCGTACGTGACATTAACGCTGGGCACGGAACGAGTCCACTCAGGCGGCTTCACGCGTGGTTGCGACGGCGGCGTGGCCGGCTCGCTGTTGCCCATGGTCTACCCACTGCGTCCCGAAGACGATCGCACGTTGCCGCCGATGACCGCCATGTCGTACAAGAGCAAGCTCGTGGAAAACGCAACCAGCGGCAAGCACCATGAGGTCGAGGTGGACACGCTGAGCGCACGCAAGCTGATCGCATGGGTAGATCTGCTGTGCCCCTACTGGAACGAGGACGACATCCGGTCGATTCCCGATCCCGATGCATCCGATCCTTTCTTCGCCAACTCGTCCTATCCGCCGCGGACGCCAGGCGTGCGGCCCTTTGCCGATTCGCCCT